>DAINND010000062.1:0-12376 GCA_036736065.1 Ilumatobacteraceae bacterium | reverse complement strand
ACTCGACGAGGTCGAGCATCGTCTGGCCCTGCTGCTCGTTGGTGTCGTTCACCGCCACCGCGTCGGTGACGTAGTTGATCACCGGGTCGCCCTGGATGCCCAGGTAGTTGACCACCACGATCTCGTCGCCGGAGACGCCCTGGTCGGTCTCCCCACCGTTGTCACCCTCGAACGGGGCGAAGCACTCCGGAGCGAAGAAGTCGGGCACGGCGAGGCGGCCCGTGGTGGTGTCGCAGCGATCGCCCCAGTCGATCTGGTCGACGACACCGAGCTCCTGGGCGGCGCTGAAGCTGAGCGGATAGGTCCACGCACCCGTCGGTGGCGCCGTCGTCTCCGTGCCGCCGCCCGTGGTGGTCTCGGTGCCCCCGCCGGCGGTGGTGTCGGGCGCGGCAGTCGCTGGCACCGTCGTGGCCGCCACGGTGGTGTCGCTCGCCCCGTCACCGCCCCCGCTCGTCGCCACGATGACCCCGGCTCCGACGCCGAGCACGGCCACCACACCGATGATCGGCCCCCACCGCTTGAGTTGCCGGTTGCCCCCCGGTCCGCCGGGGCCGGCGCTGCCTGCTGGCTGTGCTGGTTGCATGGTTACCCCCTGGTGTTGTTGTCGTTCGTAGGTGTCGCGGCGCCGGACCTGCCGAGCGCGGCGGCGTCGGTGCCGAGGTAGCTCTGCACCACGGCCGGGTCGGCGAGGACGTCGGCGGGTCGACCGGACGTGAGGACCCGACCCTGGTCGAGCGCGAGCAGCCGGTCGCTGATCGACGACACGAGCGGGATGTCGTGCTCGATCACCACGAGCGCCGAGCCCATCTCGTCGCGCAGGCGCAGCAGCAACGGGGCCAGGGCCTCGACCTCGCGCTGGGCGATGCCGCTCGACGGTTCGTCGAGCAGGATCACCGTCGGTCGGTGCGCCACGAGGCAGGCGAGGTCGACGACACGGCGAGTGCCGGTCGACAGCTCGCGCACGAAGGCCCGTCGGTAGTGGCCCAGGTTCATCAGCTCGAGCAGCTCCTCGACCCGGAGCGCCGAGCGCTCCTCGTCGTCGAACACCGCCGGCAGGCGCATCGCCGCGGCGAGCGCGCTGCGGTTGGCGACGAAGCGCTCCTGGGCCACCTGCAGCACCTCGGCGACGGTCATCTCCGGGAACAGCTTCGCGTCCTGGAAGCTGCGGCCGAGCCCTGCCGCGGCGCGGCCTGCGGGCTCGAGGTCGGTGACGTCGACGCCCCCGAGCAGGACCCGCCCGCCGGCGAGTGGGTTGACGCCGCTGATGAGGTCGAACAACGTCGTCTTGCCGGCGCCGTTCGGGCCGATCAGGCCGACGATCTCGCGCTGGCGGACGGCGAAGGACACACCGTCCACGGCGCGGATGCCGCCGAACGAGCACGACACCTCGACCACCTCGAGCGCCGGTGCGGCATCGTCGCCGACCGGCGCCTCCGCCGTCGCCTGCTCACCGACCGACGCGTCCGACAGGAAGACCGAGCGGAGCAGATCCGTGCGCCCGAGCAGCTCGGCCGTCGACCCGCTGAACCGGATCCGTCCGCGCTCGAGGAAGTATGCGCGGTGGGCCACGGTCAGCGCCACGTTGACGCTCTGCTCGACCAGGATGACGGCCACCCCCTCGTCGGCGAGCCGACGCACGACGGGCAGCAGCTGGCCCACCACGACCGGGGCCAGGCCGAGGGAGAGCTCATCGATCAAGAGCACCCGCGGGCGGGCGATGAGGGCCATGCCGAGCGCGACCATCTGCTGCTGCCCGCCCGACAGGTCGGCGGCCGGAGTCTCGAGCCGTTGGGCCAGCACGGGGAACAGCTCGATCACCTCTGCACGGGCCCGAGCGACCCCCTCGGCATCGCGCCGGCGGGTCCATCCGGCGAGATCGAGGTTCTCGCCCACGGTGAGGCCGCCGAACACGCCCTGGCCGCCGGGCATCTGGCTCACCCCGAAGGCGGCGATCTCGTTCGGTGGGGCATGGGTGATGTCGCGGCCGTCGAGCACCACGGCGCCGCGATCGGCCTCCACCACACCGCTGATCGCCTTGAGCAAGGTGCTCTTGCCGGCCCCGTTCGTGCCGAGCAGGGCGACGATCTCGCCCTCCTTCACGTCGATGTCGACGTCGAACAGCACCTGGCGCTGGTCGTAGCCGACCTCGAGCTGGCGGATCAGCAGCAGGTCCGCCTCACCACGTCGCCGTTGGTAGAGCGCCTCGCTGCGCGCCGCGGAGGCCTGCCACACCTGGGCGATGTCGGCGTCGATCACCTTGCCCACGGCATTGAGCATGTAGGAGCCGACGAGGAACAACGGGGTGAGCACGAGCATGCCCACCCGGATGCCGAGGTTCTCCGAGATCCACCCGATGAACGGCAGCACCAGCAGCCCAGGGATCACCCAGAGCGAGGCGACGGAGAATCCCGTCGCCCGGGCGCGGGCGGGGATGGCGAGCGACAACGACACCAGGATGCTCGGCCCGACGATCGCCAGTGCAGCAGCGATGACGCAGTTGATCGCCACCGCGACGACGATGTTCGGCGACAGCGCGAACAGCACCGACAGCAACGAGGTGAAGGCCGCGATCTTGGCGCCGAAGTGGTTGACCCCGCGCATGTTGCCCGCGTAGCGCCGGGTGACGATGCGCGTGCCGACGACGAGGCCGACGAGGGCGAACGGCTCGGCGATCGCAGCAGCGATGCCGCGGCCGCGCTCGTCGAGGCCGAACTCCTCCTCGTACATCAGCGCGGCGAGCGTGGTGAACCCGATCAGCGAGGTGGCGAGGAAGGGCAGGCTCCACCAGAGCCGCTTGAGGCTCTCGACCTTGTGCACCGTGCGCCAGCTCTCGGCGAACGACGGCTTGGTCTCCTCGGTGTTGACCACCTCCTCGCTCATGCCCATCGCCTGGCGCTCCCAGCGGCCGCGCACGGGCTCGCGCATCCGCAACGCGAGGACGACGAAGACGAGCGTCGGCACCACGAACACGAGGAACGGCACGCGCCAGCCGAAGGCGTAGGCGAGCAGGCCGGCGGTCAGCGGCCCGACGAACGCCCCGACGGCGTTGGCCGCCCGGTGGAAGCTGTACACGCGGCTGCGCGCCTCGATCGGGTAGTAGTCCGACAGCAGCGAGTTGTGGGTCGGGTCGATCACCGCTTTGCCGAGCGCACTGCCGCTGCGGGCGATGCCGAGCACGACGATGCCCATCGCCACGCCGGTCATCCCGCTGAAGAACGCCCACAGCACTGCGCCACCGATGGCCAACGGCACCCGCGGGAACCGGTCGGCGTACTGCGCGATCGGCACCTGCAACGCGAGTGCTGCGAGAGAGACCACGGCCACGAGCGACAGCACGCCGCTGTTGTCGAGGTCGAACGCGTCGCGGATGTTCGGCAGCAGCACACCGAACGCAGCCCGGTCGAGCTCGTCGACCGCGTTGAGCCCGAACAGCACCACCAGCGGGTAGGCGGACTCGCCGTGGCACAACTGCCGCAGCCACAGCATCGGGTGGCGGATCGCAGCCCCTGCGCGCCGCGTCCAGGGAGCCTGATCGGCGGTCATGTCGCACCCTCCGATTCCGCGTCGGTCGCACTCGTCGTGGCCGAGCTCGACAGCGGCGCAGCGGTCGCGCCGTCGTCGGCAGCGGTGACGGTCGACTCGTCGACCGGCACGAGCTTGCGCACCACCAGGTCGCGGGCGCGCACCCAGAGGCTGCCGAGGCCGCCGGGGAGCACGAGCAGCACGAACAGCACGCCGATCCCGGTCGACAGCAACTGCCACTCCGACGAGGTGATGAACCACCGGGTGCCACGCAGGTAGAGGGCGCCGAGCAATGCACCACCGAGTGAGCCGAGGCCACCGATCACGGCCGAGGTGAACACCGCGAAGCTCTCCGCGGTGCCGTAGCTCGTCACCACGAACGACTGGTTGAGGTAGACGTAGAGCGCACCGCCGATCCCGGCGACGGCGCCGGAGATCACGAACGCCGTCAGCTTCGTGCGCACCGGGGTGATCGAGTAGCTCTGCGCCGAGCGCTCGTTCTCGCGCATCGCCACGATCGCCCGACCGGTGCGCGAGCGGCGCAGGCTGCGCAGCGACGCATAGACCAGTGCCAGCACGATGGCCGTGTAGGTGTAGTAGCGCGTCGGTGTGCTCACGTCGATGCGCCCGAACAGCGGCGGCCGCTCGAAGCGCTCGTCCGATGCCGGGAACCATCCGAAGAAGCGGTCGCTCAACAGCCAGTACTCCACGCTCAGCCCGAAGGCGAAGGTGGTGACGGCCAGGTAGAGGCCGCGCAGCCGCAGGGCGGGGATGCCCACGGCGAATGCGGCGAGGGCGCCGACGAGGCCACCGAGGACGAGGCCGAGGCTGATGTCGAGGTTCCAGCGCAGGGTGAAGGTCGCGCTCACCGCAGCCCCGAGGCCGACGATGCCCATCTGGCCGAGCGAGATCTGCCCCGCCCACCCGGTGAGCACGACGAGCGACATCCCGATGACGGCGAAGACCATGAGCGCCGTGCCCTTGATGACGTAGTCGACACCGAGCACGACCGGGAACAGGACCGCGACCATCACGGCGAGGGCGAGCAGCGTCCAGCGGATGGTCGACACCCACTCGTTGGCCCGAGCGGCGGCCGACAGCGGGCGCACCTCCTCGGCGCCACGCCAGCTCGACGTGGTGTCCTGGTCGCGGCGCGTGGAGCCGGGGCGTTGGATGAGCAGCACGGCGAACATCACCGCCGACATGATCGGGTAGGCGAGGAACGGCGAGTCGGCGTTCCACAGCACGCCGGCGCGCAGGATGCCGAGGGCGAGGGCCATGCACGCGATGGTGGGCAATCGCTCGAAACGGCCGATCACGAGCGCGGCGAGGGCCTGCAGCATGGTGGGCAGCCCGACGGCGCTGCCGAGCGGCACCCCGGTGATGCCGCTCTTCAGGAACAGCGCGAGGAAGGCGAGCACGGCGGCGAGCGCCCAGACCACCGTGTTGATCCTGCTGACGGGCACGCCCAGCATCGACGCCCGATCCGAACGCTCGGAACTGGCCCGCACGGCGAGGCCGAGACGGCTCCTCGACAGGAACAGGGCCACGCCGACCATTGCGACGGGGGCCACGATCAGTGCGATCAGGTCGTTGGCGTTGAGGATGAACCCGCCGACGGTGAGCTTCCAGTCGACCGGGGGCTCGATGCGCTCACTCGCGAGGTTGCGGCCCCACCAGCGCGGCACGAGGATGCCGAGGAACACGAGCAGTTGGGTGATCCCGAGCGTGGCGACCGTCAGCACCAGGCGCGGCGCGTGCTGGAAGCGACGGATGATCGCCATCTCCACCACCACGCCGAGCACCACGGCCAGCGCCAGGCCGGCGCCGAGGCCGAGCAGGTAGGGCCACCCCCAGAAGAGGATGAACGCCGCTGCGAAGGCCGTGGGCACGGCGCCGAGGTCGGCCTGGGCGAAGTTCACCACCCGGTTCGCCCGATAGATGAGCGCCATGCCCATGGCGAGCATCGCATCGAGCAGGCCCAGGATCCCGCCACGGATCCAGTTGCCCGCCGGCATCGGGAACCAGACCAGCTGGATCACGAGGACGACGAGAACGGAGGCCGCGGCGACGGCCCGGGTTCGATCGATGTTGCGGAGCACCCCCATGCTCGCCACGGCCGTCACCGTAGCCGAGGCGGGCGTGGTGCGTTGACGGGCTCAGCCCTTGGCAGGCACGACGGTGATCGCCGAGGCGATGGCACCCTCGTCGATGCCCGGCGTGGGCATGCCGCTCGAGTAGCGGTAGAGCGCCACACGCGAGTAGCTCGAGATCGCCCCGAGCACGAGCGATGCGTAGAAGATCGCCGCACCGAGGACGATGCCGGCCACCACGGCGAGGGCCGTGTTGACGGTCGCCAGTAGGACGACCACGATCACCGCGACGAAGGCGGCGACGACGAGGCCGATCACGTAGGCGACGAGGCGCAGCTGCACGCGGGCCGTGCTCGACCACTTGTCGCGGAAGGTCGACACCGACTTCTTGAGCGCCGGCCACGGAGCAAGGTTCTCGCTGGCGATGATCGGCACCACGAAGAACGAAGCGATCGAGAACGCCATGCCACCGAGGGTCGAGGCGATGTTGCCCGCGGTCTTGAACTTCTCCTTCATGGCGTTGAGCACGAGGCCGACCGTCACCGAGAGCAGCGCCCAGCCGACCACGGCCTTCTTGTGCTTCCACGCCTGGCCCATCGCCGACTTCACCGTCGGGTTGCCACCGTTCATCCGCTCGTGGGCGCCAGCGGCGAGCGACACGGCGAAGAACGTGGAGATGATGCCGAGGATCAGTGCGCCGACGATGCCGAGCACGACGTAGATCCACTCGCTGCCCTCGGGCACGGCGACGAAGCCGACCACGATCGGGACCATGCACAGCAGCGAGATCAGCCCGCCGACGACGGGGAGCGAGATGAGCGACTTGTCCTGCTTGAGCGCGGCCCACGACGCCTTCACGAGCGAGCCACCCTTGGGGTTGCCTCGTGCCGGGACGGTCTGCCCGGGGGCAGGCACCGGGGGCGGCGACGACGGAACGGGCGGCGGTAGATCTGTCATGGCGCGCATGCTAGGCCATCCGCGCGCCCCGCCCGGCCGGGGTCGCCAGCACGGAGCGCCGGAGCCCGTTCACTAGCGTGTGCCCGATGAGCGAGGGCGGATGGATCGAGCACCCGAGGGTGCTGCGGGTGCGCCGCCGCTCGGTGGCGCTCGACGTCGTCGCCCGGGTCGCCGACGCCTACAGCCGGCACCGCACCGGGCGCAACGCGGCGCTGCTCGCCTACTACGGATTCCTCTCGGTGTTCCCGCTGGTGCTCTCGCTCACCGCCGTGCTCGGCTTCGTGCTGCAGGACAACCCTGGCGCACAGAAGTGGATCATCGACTCCACGCTGTCGCAGATCCCGATCATCGGCCAGACGATCAGCACCGACCCGGCCAACCTGCGCGGCAGCACCGGTGTGCTCGTGTTCGGCCTGCTGCTCAGCATCTGGTCCGGGATGCGCGCCTTCACCGCCCTCCAGGTGGGCCTCGACGACGTCTACGAGCTCGACCGCCACGAGCGGGCGAACTTCGCGAAGACCCGGCTCCAGGCCCTCGGGGGGATCGTGGTGCTCGGCGGCGCGCAGATCCTCACTGCCGCAACCAACGCCCTGTCGGCGACCGCGGCGCTTCCCCGGCTGCAGGACGTCCTGCTGCTGCTCGGCACCGCAGTGATCAACACGGGCATCCTCGTCTACTCGTTCCGCTACATCTGCAGCACCACACCGCCGATGCGCGAGGTGGCGCCGGGGGCGATCCTCGGCGGCATCGCCTTCTCGCTGCTGCAGTACTTCGGCACCACCGTGGTGGCGCGCTCATTGGCCAACGCCTCGCCGGTCTACGGCTCGTTCGCGAGCGTCATCGCGCTCACCTTCTGGATCAGCCTGCACGCCACGGTGGCGCTCGGCGCGGCCGAGCTCAACCGGGTGCTGCGACGGCCCTGACGCGGCGCCCAGCGACCGCCCTCACGACAGGACTGTCACCGTCCCGGCAACCTGGAGGTCGCGCGACGAGCCACCGACGCAGATGCGATACGCGCCCGGCGGCACCACCCAGGCGTGGCTGGCGACGTCCCACACGGCGAAGGCGCGCTCGGGCAGCCAGATGACGGCCTCGGCGGCACCACCCGCCCGTGCACCGACGCGGGCGAAGCCACGCAACTCGCGCCGTGGCCGCCTGGGACCCTCGGTCGCCGGCTCGACGTAGCACTGCACGACGGTGCTGCCCTCGCGGCCACCGGTGTTGGTGACGGGAACGGTGACGGTGACCCCGGACTCCACGTCGCCCGACACCGTGCCCGGACCGTACTCCCACGTGGTGTACCCGAGACCGTGGCCGAAGGGGAACAGCGGCTCGATCTCCCGGGCGTCGTACCAGCGGTAGCCGATGAACAGGCCCTCGTCGTAGCGGGCGACCCCTCCCTCGCCGGGGTGCGACAGGTAGGCCGGCGTGTCGGCCATGCGGCGCGGGAAGGTGACCGGCAGGCGGCCGCCCGGCTCGACGTCGCCGAGCAGCAGGTCGGCCAGCGTGTTGCCCACCTCCTGGCCCGGGAACCAGAGCTGCAGCACGGCAGCGACGTCGTCGACCCACGGCATGGTCACCGGGGAGCCTGCGTTCACCACGACGATGGTGTTGGGGTTGGCGGCAGCGACTCTGGCGACGAGCTCGTCCTGGGCGCCGGGCAAGTCCATCGACGCCCGGTCCTCTCCCTCGGTCTCCCAGTCATCGTTGGTGCCCACCACCACGACGGCCACCTCGGCCGCTGCCGCGGCAGCGACGGCCCGGCCGATGCCGTCGTCGTCGCTCGGCGGCTCGGCGCCCACGATGAGGCCGCGCATCGTGCCCGTGGTCGCCACGCCGTAGTCGACCTCGATCGCGACCGCGACACCGGCCTCGAGCGGCGCCGTGCCGCGCACCTCCGGGCTGCCCTGGCCGAAGAAGGCGCCACCGGTCCGCGGCACGGACAGATCGACCACCACCTCACCGGCCACTCGCAACACTGCCGGGCCCACCGCCGTGAGGCCGAAGGTCCAGTCGCCGGTCACGGAGGGGGTGAACGTGCCCGTGACGCGGGCGCCGAACGCGTCGAGCTCGATCCCCGGAGCCGGAGGGTCCATCCACATCATCCGCAGCCGGTCGACCGCCTCGCTGGCCGTCTCGCCGTGCACACCGCGGTACTCGATGACGAAGTCGCCGCGCAGCGGCGCCAGACGCTTCTCGATCGAGCACCCCTGTTCGTGCACGACGTCGAGGCCGCGGGCACGTAGCTCGGCCAGGATGCCGACGGGTCGGTTGGCTCGCACCCTCGCGCTGCCGCCGCCCTGGATGTGGCCCCGTTCGGCATTGGGGCCGATCAGGGCGATGCGCGTCCGGGCCGACAGCGGCAGGACGTCCCGTTCGTGCCGGAGCAGCACCGCCGCCTGCGCCGCGGCCCGACGGATGGTCGCGCGCGTCGCAGGATCGTCGTCGGTGCCCTCGTGGCCGGCGAGCCCGTCGGTGTCGGCGTCGAGGCCGCACCACTCGAACAGCCGCAACAGGCGCAGCACCGCCTCGTCCACCCGAGCCTCGCTCACCTCGCCGCCCTGCACGGCGGCGAGCAGGCGAGGGCCTCGTTCACGTGGCGGTCCGGGCCTCTCCAGGTCGAGGCCGGCCTCGAGCGACTGCGCCGCGCTGTGGGTGCCGAACCAGTCGCTCACCACGACTCCGTCGAAGCCCCAGTCGTCGCGCAGCACGCCGCGCAGCAGCGGGACGTGGTCGCACGCGTAGGTGCCGTTGATCCGGTTGTAGCTGCTCATCACCGCACGCACACCGGCACCGTCCTCGTCGACCGGGCGCACCGCCGCCTCGAACGGCACCAGATAGAGCTCGCGCAGGGTCCGCTCGTCGACCTCGCTCGAGATCGTCATCCGCTCGTGCTCGGTGTCGTTGGCGATGAAGTGCTTGATGCAGCAGGCCACGCCCTCGCTCTGGACGCCGCGGACGTACGCGACCGCGATGTGCGCGGTGAGCGTGGGGTCCTCGCTCATGCACTCGAAGTTGCGGCCACCCACCGGGGTGCGGTGGAGGTTCACCGTGGGGGCGAGCAGCAGATGGGCGCTCTTCGAGCGCGCCTCGCGCCCGAGGGCAGCACCGACCTCGGCCACCAGCTCCGGGTCGAAGGTGGCGCCGAGCGCCGTGCCGCACGGGAACGACGCCGAGTGCGGCCCGGTCCACGAGGTGCCACGGACACCGGCCGGCCCGTCGCTGCAGCGCAGCACCGGAACACCCGGCACGCCGGGAGTGGTGTGCCAGGTGTCGGAACCGGCGAGCAGCGACACCTTCTGCTCGAGGGTCAACGTCGCGAGGAGCGCCTGTGGATCGATCGCCATCGGGCGATTGTGGCAGAGCGACGCTCCGGTGCCGTCCGGGAACGTGCACCCCGGGCATGGCTGCTGTGCGATGATGCCGCCGTTCGCTCGCCCCCGGAGACCCCACGATGACCGAGACCACCGCCGGTGCCGGCGGGCCCGACCGCAGCACCCATGTCGCCGCTGCCCCACCTGCCGACGTGACCGTGTCCGCGGAGGCCAAGCAGGCAGAGGTGCTCGACGACTTCAGCGAGAAGCTCGCCGCGTTCAACGCGCTTCGCAAGAACGACAAGGAGTCCGCCGACAAGATCCTCGACATGCTCGGCAGCACGGGACCCGTCGAACAGGCGATCATCCGCGAGCTGTCGCTGCCCAAGCCGATCTACCTGCCGGACCGGTTCGACGAGGCCCACCGCTTGGTGATGAAGAGCCTCGAGGTGCTGCGCCGTAACGGCGCACGGGCCGTCACCTTGCGCGAGGGCAAGGGCCCGCTGCGCTCGATCGCCGCGATGTTCATCAACTTCGTGGTGAAGATGATGGTGATGAACTACCTCGGCAGAGCCAGCCGACGACTGTTCGATCTCTACAACCGGCGCAGCACCTGGGTGCCGGCGGGCTCGCAGGAGAACCTCCAGCTCCGTCGGGCCCGGATGCACGTGCAGCGCGTGCTCCCGAACTATCAGAGCGAGAAGTTCAGCTTCCCCAAGTTCCTGGTCGGCGGCGCGCTGCTCAGCTCGGCCCTCGGGGCACTGCAGTCGGCGGCCATCAGCGTCCGCGAGAACCCGGTGCTGGTGATCGTCACCACCACGGCGCTCCTGCTGATCCTGCTCGGTGGCGCCTGGTGCGTGGTGCGCGCCGCAGCCATCGCCCGCAAGCGGATCCGGCTCACCACCGACAAGCCGTTCGAGGCCCTCTACGAGGTGGTCGGCGCCGCGGGCGATCCTCCCTCGGACGACACGTTCCAGTTCGCGTTGTTCGCCCTGATCGGCATGGCGCTCGCCTGGATCCTCGTGCCGGTCGGGCTCTACTTCGTGTTCAACTGATCGCTCGCATCCGGCGCGAGCGACGCCGGAGCCATATGGCATCATGTCGATCACTGCTATGGGCGAATCAACCAACGACACCACCAAGGCCAAGCCGACCGCGGACGACTTCGCGGCCAAGGTTGCCGCCGGCAAGACCTCGGCTGCGCTCGACGAGTTCGGCGAGAAGCTCGCTGCGTTCAACGCGCTGCGCAAGAGCGACAAGGCAGCGGCCGACGCCGTGCTCGACCAGCTCGGCAGCACCGGCCCGGTCGAGCAGGAGATCATCCGCTCGCTCAGCCTCCCCAAGCCGATCTACAACCCGGACCGCTTCGAAGAAGCTCACGAGCTGGTGCTGAAGAGCCTCGAGGTGCTGCGCATCATCGGCGTCCGCTCGGTGTACCTCGAGGAGGGCAAGGGCCCGCTGCGCAAGCTCGGCGCGCTCGTCGTGCAGCTCTTCGTCCGGTTGATGCTGATGAACTACATCGGCCGGGCCATCAAGCAGCTCGAGTTCCTCTACGCCCGACGCACCGGCTGGACCACCAATAACACGCGCGAGGCCCAGCTCCTCCAGCGGGCTCGCCTCACCACCGGCATGGTGCTGCCCCACTACACCGGACAGCGCGGTGGCGGGCTGCCCAAGTTCCTTGTCGGTGGTGCGATCATCAGCTCGGTGCTCGGTGGCCTGCGCTCGGCGGCCGGCACCATCCAGGAGAACCCGATCCTCGTCAGCGTCACCACGGTGTTGCTGCTCGCCGGCTTGCTCGGCATCTCGTGGTGCATCCTGCGCGCCGCAGCCGTGGCCCGTCGCCGCATCCGGCTCACCAGCGACCGTCCGTTCGAGGCCCTCTACGAGACCATCGGCATCACGCCGCGCGTCCCGCAGGACCACTGCATGCGCATCGCCCTGGTGTCGTTGCTCCTGATGGCCATCGCCTGGATCGTGATCCCGGTGGGCATCTTCCTCGTCTTCAACTGATCGCCGGCGGGGGCAGCGGCGCGCTGCCCACCACGGGGAGCACCATCCCGATCGAGGCGCCCCCTCCGGGGCGTTCGGCCGCGAACACCGAGCCGTGGTGCTGCTCGGCGATGTCGCGCACGATCGCCAGGCCGAGGCCGCTGCCGGGCAGCGACCGCGCCGCATCGGATCGGTAGAAGCGGTCGAACACTCGCGGCAGGTCGGCCGGGTCGATGCCCGGTCCACGGTCGAGCACCTCGATCCTGCCGCGTTCGACGCGCACCTCGACCGGCCCCTCACTGAACTTGACGGCATTGCCGACCAGGTTGGTGAGCGCTCGTTCGAGGCCCTGCGGTCGGACCAGCACGATCGACGAGTCGGCCAGCACGGTGATGTCGCGCCCCGCCCGCCGCCTGGCCCGATCGGCCACCCGTTCGGCCCCGTCGCCGACACGGGCCGCGCCCGCAGGCTCTTCGCCGGCCTGATCCGTGGCGGGCG
>DAINND010000061.1:0-12381 GCA_036736065.1 Ilumatobacteraceae bacterium | reverse complement strand
GTGAGCTCGGCCTGGATGGCGATCATGAACACCAGGAAGCCGACGAACTGGGTGAGGATGTAGGGGTTGCCGAGCCCGTCCCAGCCGAAGATCGACCCGGTGTTCTGGGCGACCACGATCTGCTGGAGGTTCATCGTCCCGGCCTGGATGACCACACCCACCACGGCGAGCACCATCGGGAGCTCGTAGGCGATGAGCTGGCCGGCGGCGCGCAGGCCACCGAGGAGCGAGTACTTGTTGGCGCTGCTCCAACCGGCCATCAAGATGCCGAGGACGCTGATCGAGCTCACGGCCAGCGCATAGAACAGCCCGGCCTCGAAGTCGGTGAAGTAGGCGTCGGGGCCGAAGGGCACCACGGCGACCAGCAAGAAGGTGCTCACCAGGACGACGAGCGGCGCGAGCTTGAACACCCGCTTGTCGGCGTTCTCCGGCTGGATGTCCTCCTTCTGGAGCCACTTGCCGACCTCGGCGACGAGCTGCAGCGAACCGTAGGGGCCGGCCTCCATCGGGCCGAGGCGGCTCTGCATGAAGCTCATCATCTTGAACAGGAAGAGGTAGACGATGGTGCCCGCCGGCAACAGCACGGCCACCGCGCCACCGACGACGCGCAGGATCGACTGCGCCCAGTAGGGAAGGTCGACCGCCAGCATCACTTGTCGATGTCCCCGAGGATGAAGTACAGCGAGGCGAGGATCGTGATGATGTCGGGCACGTACACGCCCCGCAGCACCCACGGCACGATCGAGATGTTGTTGAAGCTCGCCGTGCGGATGCGCACACGGAACGGGCCGAGGTCGCCCTTGCTCACGACGTAGTAGCCCATCTCACCGAGCGGGTTCTCGGTGCTGACGTACGCCTCGCCCTCGGGGACCTTGATGATCCGCGGCACCTTGGCCATCACCGGCCCGGAAGGGATGCCGTCGAGCAGCTGATCGACGATCTTGGTCGCCTCGCGTGTCTCCTGCAGCCGGATCCAGCAGCGGGCGAAGCTGTCGCCGTCGGGGTGGGTCCAGACCTTCCAGTCGACCTTGTCGTAGGCGAGGGGCAGCGCCTGGTCGCGACGCAGGTCCCAGTCGACGCCGCTGGCACGCAGGTTGGCGCCGGACAGGCCGTACTGCTGAGCGACGGCGGCGGGGATGACACCGATGCCGCGGGTGCGGTCCTGGAAGATCTTGTTCCCGAACAGCAGGTTCTCGATCTCGTCGCAGAAGTTGCGGAGCTTCTTCATCACCTGGCGGGTCTCGTCGATCCAGCCCTTCGGCAGGTCGTCCTTGAGGCCGCCGATGCGGTCGAAGTTCGGGTGGAAGCGGCCGCCCGTGGCACCCTCGATCAGGTTCAGCACGTACTCGCGGTCGCGGAACGCCATGAAGACCGGCGTGATCGCGCCGAGCTGCACGCCCAGGTCGCCGAGGAACAGCGACACGTTCGCGATGCGGCTGAGCTCGAACAGGATCGTGCGGATCCACTGCGCGCGAGGTGGCGCCTCGATCTCCATGAGCTGCTCGGCCGCGAGGATGAACGGCACCTCGTTGGCGAAGCTGCCGAGCCAGTCGATCCGGTTGACCAGGGTCGTCACCTGCGGGAAGGTGCGCACCTCGGTGAGCTTCTCGTAGCCGCGGTGCATGTACCCGGCTGACGGGTCGGCCCACACCACCTGCTCGCCGTCGAGGCGGACGATGATGCGCAGCGTGCCGTGCGTGGCCGGGTGCTGCGGACCGATGTTGAGGGTCATCCCCTCGGTCTCGAGCTCGACGTTGAGCCGCGCGTCCGCTGCCTGGGCAGCGATGTAGCTGAGCTTCTGACGATCGATCAGATCAGTCACCGGACTCGTCTCCTTCGCCCTCGCCGGGCAGCGGCTCGACGTCGACGATGCCCGGCCAGGGCTTCACGAGCCGGGCCAGCAACGGGAAGTCCTTGCGGAGCGGGTGCCCCTCGAAATCCGACGGCAGGTAGATGTTGCGCAGGTCGGGGTGGCCGGCGAAGGAGATGCCGAACATCTCGTGCGTCTCGCGCTCGTGCCAGTTGGCCCCGGCGTAGCCCGAGACCCAGCTCTCGACGACGGCCTCGTCGTCGGGCACGTCGGCCTTGACCGTGACGCCCCAGTGCTCGTCGAGGTTGGTGACCCGGGCGAACACCTGCAGGCGCGTCTGGCCACCGCAGTAGCCCTGACGGACCTCGGTGTCGCGCTCGGGGGGCGGCTGGGTGGGGTCGTCCTCACCGCGGCCGTAGGGGGAGGGCATCCAGTCGATGGCCGACAGGAAGCAGAAGTAGTGGCAGCCCAGCTCGTCGCGCAGGGCGATGCCCGTCTCACGCCACGCATCGGTGCTCACCCGCACCCACAGGTCGTCGTTGGGCTTCACCAGGCTGTCGAGCAGGCGCGCGCCCAAGATGTCGCGCAGACGCTGGACGACACCTTCGCGCCGCGCGTCACCGGGCAGGGCCGGCGTCTCGGTGGAGACGTCACTCAATGGGGCCACCCCCCACGACGATCGGCTGCCGCTCGGCGCGCACCGAGGCCATCGAACGCGTGCCCTCGCCACGCCAACGGGCGCCCATGTCCTCGTTCTTGATGCGCTGCTGGAGCAGCACGACACCCTCGAGCAGCGCCTCGGGTCGAGGCGGGCAGCCGGGGACGTAGACATCGACGGGGATGATCTGGTCGACTCCCTTGGTGACCGAGTAGCTGTCCCAGTAGGGGCCGCCGCAGTTGGCGCACGAGCCCATCGAGATGACGTACTTCGGGTCCGGCATCTGCTCGTAGAGACGCTTGATGGCGGGGGCCATCTTGTCGGTCACCGTGCCGCTGATGACCACCAGGTCGGCTTGCCGGGGGCTCGCCGGCAGCGGGATGACGCCGAGGCGCATCACGTCGTAGCGGGGCGAGCCGAAGGCGGCGCCCATCTCGATGGCGCAGCAGGCGAGGCCCCACTGGTACACCCACAGGCTGTAGGAGCGACCGAGGTTGAAGAGGGACGCGAGTGGCTTGGGCATCCGACCCTTGTCGACTAGACCCACCGCAGCACCCCCTTCTTCCAGGCGTACGCGAGACCGTCGAGCAGGAGGATGAGGAAGATCACCATCACGATCAGCCCGAAGGTGCCGTAGCGCTCCACCTGGGTGGCCCAGGGGAACAGGAACACCGCCTCGACGTCGAACACGACGAAGAGCAGGGCGAAGATGTAGTAGCGGACCTGGCTCTGCGACCAACTGTCGCCGACCGGGTCGACACCGCTTTCGTAGGCGATGAGCTTCTGTGCGGAGGGACGGTTGGGACGGACGAGCGCAGCGACCCCGAGCAGCAGGCCACCGAGAGCGAGCGCCAACCCACCGAACCACACCACGGTGAGGTAGTCGCGGAGGAAGTCGGACATCGGGGTCGACGCTACTACGCCGCGTGAACGCGCTCACAAACTCTGGGGCACCGCCGAGCCAGGGGTCACGCGGGATCGCAACAGCAGATGGTCGCCGGCGCGGCGCAACGAGATCGGCACGGCGCGAGGCGACGCCCAGGGGGCGAAGCCGACCCCCTCGAGCAGGCTCGGCCGCCGCGCGCCGGACGAGGCGTGGCTGCCGATGAGCACCGGTGACAGGGTGACGAACTCGTCGTCGACGGCCCCGTCGGCCACCATCGAGGCGTAGAGGCCGGGCCCACCCTCGCAGAGGAGGGCCGACACGCCCCGTTCGGCTCGCAACCAGCGCGCGAGCGCCGCAGTGTCGACCCGGTCGACGCCGAATGAGACCACCTCGGCCCGAGGACGTCCGCCCAGGCGTCGTCGGGCCTCGACCGCGCCCGATTCGGTGGTGGCCACGATGAGCTCGAACGACTCGTCGGCCACCACGGCCCAGTGCGGCTCGATCCGGCCGTCGAGCGAGCAGATCGCCTGGACCGGCGTGGGCGCGCGGCCCTCGGCGGCGCGCAGCCAGGTGAACGCCTCGACATCGGCTCCACCGAGGTGCTCGGCCGTCCAGCAGTGGTCCGGTTCGGCGCGCACCGTGCCATCGCCCATCAGCACGGCATCGCAGCGCGCCCGCAGCAGGCCCATCAGCCAGACATCGGCGCCCGATCCGCCGGCGACCGGGGCCCCTCCCACGTGGCCGGGCTCGGCGTACGAGATCCGACCGTCACGCGAGACCACGAAGTTGATCGTCGTGTACGGCCGGTCGCCGGGCGGGGGCACCACCCAGTCACCCCCGTAGGCCCGTTGGAACTCGGCCGGCAGGCGATGGCCGTTCGCCCCGGCGTCGTCGTCGAACAGCAGGGTGATCGCCTCGTCCGGTCCGTGGACGGTCGGTCGGTGCGCAGGAGACGTCATCGGCGCAGACTACGCGTGCTACACCTGCCGACGTGGGAGAGCAGCACTCGCGCGGCGCAGGGGCGCCGCGACCCGCGCCACGGCGGGCCCTCGAGCTGCTCGGGCCGTCGGCCGGGGGCATCCGCGCCCACGTGGCCGAGCTGGCGACCCGGCTCGACGACCACGGCTGGTCTGCGCTCGTCGCCGGGCCGGCCGGGGTGATGGACGGCGTCGGCCGGCTCGACGCCGCCGTGGCGGTCCCCCGCTCCTGGAGCCCGCTGGCGCTGCGGCGCGCCCGCCGGGAGCTTCGTCGGCTGCTCGCCACCGCCCCTGTCGACGTCATCCCCGCCCCCGGGCTGCAGGCCGCCCTCGTCGCCCTCGGCCCGCGGCCGCGGCCACCGGTGGCGCTCCCCTTGCACAACCTCGTGCGCGGCACCCATGCCGGATGGATGGCGCGCCTGCTCGACCCGCTCGAGGCCCGGATCGTGCGGCGGGTCGACCATGTCATCGCGATCAGCGACGACGGCGCCCGCCGGGCGGCGTCGACGGGCCGTGCCGAAGCCTGCACGCGGGTGCTCCCCGTCTCGCCGGTGCGCAGACCGGGCCGGACCGCTGCAGAGGTCCGCGCCGGCTACGGCATCGCGTCGACCGCTCCCCTCGTCGTGGTCGTCGCCAGGCTGCACCCGCAGAAGGACCTGCCGACCTTCCTGCGGGCTTTCGCCCGGCTGCATGTCGAGCGGCCCGAGGCGCGCGCGGTCATCGTCGGCGAGGGCCCTGAGCGAACCGCCCTGAGCGCCGAGATCGAGCGGCTCGGGCGCGGCGGGGCGGTCACCCTGGCCGGGCAGCGCCCCACACCGGCCGATGAGCTGGCGGCGGCGGATGTCGTCGTCATGTCCTCACGCTGGGAGGCAGGGCCGCTGGTGATGACCGAGGCGCTGTCGCTCGGTCGACCGTTCGTCACCACCGATGTCGGCGCCCTCACCGAGTTGCTCGTCGCCGGCCGCGACGCCCGCGTCGTCGCGGTCGGCGACGACGCGGCGATGGCTGCCGCGATCGACGAGCTCCTCGCCGATCCTGCGGCGGCGGCCCGGATGGGTGAGTCGGGCCGACAGCTCGTCGCCCAGCTCGTCGAGGGCGACGCGCTCGTGGCCCCGGTCGTGGCGGTCTACGAACGCCTCGCGACCGCTGTCCGTCCCTGACGCGGCGCGGATCGTGCTACACCGTGGGGGATGGACGAGCGCGAGGTGGAGCGTCTGGTGCGACTCGTGCCTGCCTGGCGCGAGGGCGAGTTGACGGTCCACCCCATCCACGGGGGGATCACCAACCGCAACTTCCGGATCAGCACCGTCGACGGTGACTACGTGGTGCGGATCCCCGGCGAGCGCACCGAGCTACTCGGCATCGACCGGGGTAGCGAGGCCGAAGCGGCCCGCCGGGCGGCCGAGGCCGGCATCGGGCCGAGGGTGCTGGGTGAGCTCCCCGGTGTGGGCACGCTGATCGTCGAGTTCCTGGACGGCGTGCACCTCGGGGTCGACGAGCTCACCGAGCGGCTCGACGAGGTCGTCGACGTCATCCACGACCTCCACGCCAGCGGGCCGCTGTCGGCGTCGTTCCCGATCCACCGGGTGGTCGAATGGCACGCCCGCGACGCCACGGCCCACGGCATCACCCCACCCGGCGCCTACGAGCGGCTGCACCGCCTGAGCCGGCGCATCGAGAAGGCCTTCGCCGCCTCCCCCGATCCGCTGGTGCCCTGCCACAACGACCTGCTGCCCGGCAACGTGCTCTTCCCGAGCACGGCCGACTCGCGAGAGCGCACCCGGCCGTGGTTGCTCGACTACGAGTACGCCGGGATGAACGACGCCTTCTTCGACCTGGCCAACCTGAGCGTCAACATCGGGCTCTCCGCCGACGCCGACCACGACCTGGTGCGCCACTACCTCGGCCGCGTCGATCGGCGGAGCGTGGCTCGCCTCGCACTCATGAAGATCATGAGCGAGTTCCGCGAAGGGATGTGGTCGGTGGTGCAGCAGGCCATCAGCACCCTCGACACCGACTTCGTGGCCTACGCCACCGAACGGCTCGCCAATGCCGAACGCCTGGCGGCCTCAGCCCACGTCGAATCGCTGCTCGACGACGCCGCGCTGCCCCTTCAGCGCTGATCGGCGGCGTCGCGCTCGGACCGCGTGATCGCCCGCGCCAGCATGTGCGCCCCGACGGGCGCCGACACGAGTTGCAGCACGGCGATCACCGCCACCTTCGACGCCGCGCTCAGGTCGTCGGACTGCAGCACGGCCGCGGCCGCGCAGCACAGCACGCCGAGGGTGGCGGGCTTGGTGGCGGCATGCATCCGCGACCGGGTGTCGCCCAGGCGCAGCAGGCCGACCGCGGCCACCAGCCCCAGCAGGCCGCCGGCGATCGCCAGCGCTGCCGCGACGACGTCGACCACGGCGCTCACGGGCCCCTCCGCTCGATGAAGCGGGCCGCCGTCACCGAACCGAGGAAGCCCAGCAGGCCGAACACGAGGGCGATCACGAGCAGCAGCCCGTCGCCCGTGCCCGCTGCACCGATGAGCAACCCGCAGGTGATGAGCGAGGCGAGCATGTCGAACGCGACTGCCCGGTCGCCCAGGCTCGACGGCCGCACGATCGACACCACGAGCACCAGCGCCGCCACCAGCACGAGACCGATCGCCACCTCGAACGCCCAGTTCATCGCGCCACCCCCGGTCCGACCGCGGCCACCACGCGTTGCTCGAGGGCGCGGACATCGGCACGGAACTCGTCGTGGTCGACCCGACCGAGCACGTGCACCTGCAACGCGAACGTCGCCGGGTCGAGATCGACGGTCATCGTGCCGGGAGTGAGGGTGATCGAGTTGGCGACGATGGCGGCGACGAGCGGTGAGCGCGTGCCGAGGCCCACCTCGATCACCTCGGCGTGCACGCGGTCCGGCGTGGGACGCACCACGGCGAGCACCACCCTCCAGGTCGACAGCACCAAGCTGGCGAGCACCGACCCGACCAGGCGGACGGCGCCGATCGGGTGCAGGCGATGGCCATGGCCGGACGAGGCCGGGAACAGCAGCGTGAGCAACCCGATGGCGATCACACCCGACACCACGTTGGCCACGCTCAGCTCACCCCAGAGCGCGATCCACAGCACCAGCAGCACGAGCGAACGGATGATCATGACCCGAGCACCGCCTCGATGTAGACCGAGGGATCCACCAGTTGGGCGCCGGCGCGGGTGACGTAGTGGTAGATCGGACCGGCAGCCACGGCGATCGCCACGGTGCCGACGACCATCGCCGCCGTCGCCGCCGTCATCGTCCGGTGGTGGCGCAGGATCCCGACACGCCCGGCGGGCGGCTCCGGGTGCACCTCGCCCCAGAAGACTCCGATCCAGATCTTGGTCATCGACACGAGCGTCAGCAGGCTGCCGAACAGGGCGACGGCGATGATGACGTAGTGCTCGGCGTCCAAACCGGCGCGCACGAGCGCGAACTTGGCGATGAAGCCGGAGAACGGGGGCAGTCCGGCGAGGCTGAGCGCCGGCACCAGGAACAGCACGGCGAGCGGACCGGAGCGCCGAGCGAGGCCACCGACCTGGTCGAAGGCGCTGGTGCCGGTCTCACGTTCGACGATGCCCTGCACGAGGAACAGCGAGCTCTTGACCGGGATCTGGTTCACGAGGAAGAACACCGTGGCCGCGAGCGCCGCCTCCCCACCGATGCCGATCCCCATCACCATGTACCCGATCTGGCTGACGATGTGGAAGCTCAGGATGCGCTTCATCTCTGCGTGCGAGATGGCACCGAGCACACCGATGATCATGGTGAGCCCGGCGATCACGATGAGCAGGGTGTCGAACTCGCCGGGGAACAGCAGCGTCTGGGTGCGCAACATCGCGTACACGCCCACTTTGGTGAGCAGGCCGGCGAAGACCGCCGTCACCGAGCTGGGAGCCGTCGGGTAGGCGGCGGGCAGCCAGAAGAACAGTGGGAACACCGCGGCCTTGATGCCGAACGCGACGAGCAGCAGCAGGTTGAGCCCGGTGCGCACGGCATCGGGCAGCTCGGCCAGGCGGGCAGGCAGCTCGGCCATGCTCACCGTGCCCGTGGCCGCGAAGATGAGGCCCACCGCGGTGAGCAGCACGATCGACTCGATCACGTTGAGCACCACGTAGGTGGTGCCGGCGCGGATCTGGGCGTCGGTGCCCTCGAGGGTGAGCAGCACGTAGCTCGACATCAACATCAGCTCGAAGGCGACGAAGAGGTTGAACAGGTCTCCCGCCAGGAACGCCTGGGCGATGCCCGCCGCGAGCACCAGGTACGTCGGGTGGTAGAAGACCGACCGCTCGTCGGTCGCCCGCTGGCCGATCGCGAACGCGAGCACGACGCACAGGACCATCACCGCGACCACGAGCAGCAGAGCCGACAGCCGGTCGGCGACCAGGGTGATGGCCACCTCGGCCGGCCAGCCGGCAAGCCTGGTGACGAGCACGGTGTCGTCGATCGCCACGCGGGCCACCACCACCACTGCGGCGACGAGCGACACGGCCAGCGACACGAAGCTGATCGCCCGCTGGACCTGGAGCCGGCGGACGATGATCGCCAACGCCGCGCCGACGAGCGGCGCAGCGAGCGGGAGGGCCAGCCAGACGTTCACCGCTCGACGTCCTCGTGATGGGCCACATCGCTGCGGCCGGCGTCGAGCGCAGCCTGCTCGCGGGCGACGCGACGATCCTCGACGTCGTCCTCGACCGAGTCGTCGCCGGCGATGGTCCAGTTGCGCCAGGCGAGCGCGACCAGGAACGACACGATGGCGAATCCGATCACGATCGCAGTGAGCACCAGCGCCTGCGGCACCGAGTCGGTGGGAGTGCCGTCGCGACCGACGATCGGCGCAGCGCCGGACCGGCTGCTCGCAGCGACGATCAGCACGTTCACCCCGTTGCCGAGCAGGCCCACCCCGAGCACGATGCGGGTGAGCGAGCGGTTCATGACCAGGTAGGTGCCGGTGCCGAAGAGGACGGCGACGAGGAGCACCAGTGCTGCGCTCACGACGTCACCTCGGGGCGGGCGTCGTCGCCCAGTTCGGCTGCCTCGTCCGATCCGAGCGCCATCAACACGGCCACCACCACTCCGATCACCAACACGTACACACCGAGGTCGAAGATCGACGACGACACGAACTTCACCGTGCCGATGGCGGGAAGATCGAACTTCCAGATGTGCGACTCGATGAGCGAGTCGCCGAGGAGCAGCGGAGCGGCCGAGGTGCCGATGGCGAGCAGCATCCCCGCACCGATCACCGTGGTCGGCGCCACGCGCAGGGAGCGCGACACGACCGCCGCGCCCTGGGCGAGGAACCGCAGCACGAAGGCGCACCCGGCGATCAGCCCGCCGGCGAAGCCTCCACCGGGCGCGTTGTGGCCGCGGAAGGTCACGTAGACCGACACGAGCAGGATCACGGGGAACAACCACCGGTCGGCCTCGTCGAGGATCGTGGAGCGGCGGCCGATCACGATGCCCCCTCGTCGCCGGTGTCGCGTCGGCTGGCACGGTGGGCCATCCGCACCAGGTTGACCACGCCGAGGGCCGCCACGGCCAGCACCGTGATCTCGCCCATCGTGTCCCAGCCACGGAAGTCGACCAGGATGACGTTGACGATGTTGCGGCCACCCGCCTGAGGCTCGGACAGCCCGGCGTACACCTCACCGCTCGACGGCGCCGTGCGCGACGCGGAGACCATCACGGTGAACAGCGCCGCCGAGACGCCGACGGCGCCGGCGATGCCGATGCGCAGGGCCCGAGGTGCCCATGACGGGGCCGGCTCGAAGCGGCGGGGCATCTGGCGCAGGGCGAGCAGGAACACCACGATCGTGAGCGTCTCGACGAGGACCTGGGTGAGCGCCAGGTCGGGCGCACCGTAGAGCGCGAAGAGCACTGCGCAGCCGAAGCCCACGCCGCCGAGGAGCAGCGCCGACATGAACCGGTAGCGGGTCACCACCATCGCGACCGCGCAGCCGATGGCCAGCACCACCACCACGGCCTGACTCACCGAATCGGCCAGCACCAGGTCGGCAAGGCCCGCTCCCGGATCGGACACGATCCCGGTGAGCATCGCCAGCGCGACGACGCCGCACACGACGGCGAGGTACACGAGCAGCGAGCCGCTCTGGCTGATCGCCGTGATGCGGCGCGACCCGTCGAGCAACCCGTCGAGCAGGAACTGGTAGGCGCGCTCACCCGACAACGGTGCTCGCCAGGCACCCGGCTCGAGGGGCGCCCTCCAGCCGATCAGGGCCCCGATGACGAGCACGACGACGGAGATCACCAGGGCGGTGTTGACACCCGGCCACAGCGCCAACTTGCCGCTCGCGACCGGATCGAGCGACGAGGCCGGCGCGAGCAGCCATCCACCGACCACGCCCGCAGCCAGGCCGGCGGCGAGGGAGGCCACCGAGCAGGCTGCCACCGGGCCGAGCAACAGCGCACCCGGACGATGGTGGACGTGCGTCGGGTGCTCGCCACCTTTGTCGCCGAACATCCCGACGACGAGCCGAACGCTGTAGGCGGCGGAGAGGACGGCCCCGACCACCACGAACGCGAGCGCCACGACCGCGACCGCACCGACCTCGTCGTCGGCGTGGAGCAGCGCGACCAACCCCTTCTCCTTGGTGGCGAAGCCGAACAGCGGGATCAGCCCGGCCATCGACGCCGCGGCGAGGGCGAACAGTGCCGCGACCACCGGCATCTGTCGACCGACGCCGCGCAGCTCGCGGATGTCGCGGCTGCCCGTGGCGTGGTCGACAACGCCGCCACCGAGGAACCGCCCGGCCTTGAACACAGCGTGGGCGAGCAGGTGGGCGACACCGGCGTAGGTCGCGACCGGCACACCGCGGCCCACCAGCATGGTGAGGAACCCGAGCTGCGACACGGTGCTGTGGGCCAGCAGCAGCTTGCCGTCGGTCTGGCGCATCGCTCGTGCGCCGCCGATGAGCATCGTCGTGCCGCCGCAGAGCACCACCAGCCAGCGCCACACCTCGACGTCGCCGAAGATCGGCGCCATCCGGGCCATCAGCACGATGCCCGCCTTCACCATCGTGGCCGAGTGCAGGTAGGCGCTGACAGGCGTCGGGGCGGCCATCGCTCCGGGGAGCCAGAAGTGGAACGGGAACTGGGCCGACTTGGTGAAGGCCCCCATCAGCACGAGCACGAGGGCGACGGTGATCGCCGTGCCCGACGGTGGGGCTGCGGCCAACTCGGCGAACGAACTGGTGCCGGCCACCACCTGGAGCACACCGACACCACCGAGCAGGCACAGCCCGCCGGCCGCGGTGACGAGCAGCGCGCGCAGCGCACTCGCCCGGGCGCTCGCCGACTTGTCGTTCAGACCGATCAGCAGGAACGAGCACACCGACGTGAGCTCCCAGAAGACGAACATCGTGAACAGGTCGGCACTGAGCACGAGCCCGGTCATCGCACCGGCGAAGGCGAT
Source organism: Ilumatobacteraceae bacterium (assembly GCA_036736065.1). Lineage (GTDB taxonomy): Bacteria > Actinomycetota > Acidimicrobiia > Acidimicrobiales > Ilumatobacteraceae > VFMC01. The sequence goes on along the minus strand of DAINND010000061.1, from coordinate 585 downwards.
GAACAGCCCCACGAACCGGCGGTAGGTCTCGTCGTGGTCGAAGTAGGCGATCGAGTAGGCGAGCACGGCGACGCCGAGGACCGAGACCAGCAAGGTCATCATCACCGCGAACCCGTCGAGGCGCAGGCTCATCATCAGCCCGAGCTCGTCGACCCAGGCCCACCTCTCGACGCGTGGCTCGTCGGCCCCGACCCCGAGGACCACGGTGGTGGCCGCGGTGGCGCCGAGCGCCACCAGGCCGACGATCGCGCCGAGCACGGGTCGACGACGCGACCCGGTGAGGGCGATGGCCGCAGCGACGGCGTGGAGGGCGAGCAGGATGAACATGGGATCTATGAACTCACGCCGACCAGGCTTCCCGGCTCACCTCGGACGATGGTACTGGTCGGCGGCGCCGCACGCCGTCTCCGACACGCACCTGTCACCCACCGACCGCGGCGACAGGCCGGTCACTCGCCGCCGGCGACCTCGGCGAGGAACCAGTCGACGAGGTGCTCGGCGTGCTCGCGGCTCGCGCGCACGTTGGCATGGGCGTCGGCGAGCAAGCCGTCCACCGTGCCCCCGAAGCGCGCGAGCGCGGCAGCT
>DAINND010000060.1:0-12551 GCA_036736065.1 Ilumatobacteraceae bacterium | reverse complement strand
GAGCTAGGCGGCGACCGGCGAGTCGCTCGTGAGGCACCGGATGCACGTGGCGATGGTCCACCTGGACGGCCACAAGATGTCGACGAGCCTCGGCAACCTCGTCTTCGTCGACCGACTGCGCGCCGAGTGGGACCCGCGGGCGATCCGCCTCGCGATCATCGAGCACCACTACCGCAGGGAGTGGGAGTGGGAGCCCACGCTCATGCCGCGCAATGCAGCGCGGCTCGAGGCGCGGTCGTCGGCCGCGCGCCGCGGCGGCGCGGACGGGGAGCGAGTGATCGAGGACGTGCGGGCCGCGCTCGACGACGACCTCGACACCCCGCATGCGCTCGCGGCCATCGATGCGGCCGCCGCTGCCGGTCACGATGTGCGCTCGGCCGCCGCGCTCCTCGGTGTGGTGCTCGCTCCCTGATCGTTCACGCAGCGTTCATTGGAACGTGACTTCCGGCATCACCTTGCCTGTACCGATCGGCGTAGTCTGTTGCGTTCAGGAGGGCGTGGTCGAGGGTTCGGAAGGAGGCATGTGAAGCAGCAGGGAGCTGGGAAGGCGCAGAGGCGGGCCCGTCGTGTCCTGCGGCCGATGGTCACGCGCCTGTGGAGGTTCGAGCTCAACGGCTTCGAGCGGCTGCCTGCGTCAGGTCCGGCGATCCTCTGCCCGAACCACATCAGCTTTCTCGACAGCGCCTTCTTGATGGCGCTCGTGCCGCGCAACATCAGCTTCGTCGGCAAGGCCGAGTACATGGACTCGTGGAAGACCAAGCACCTCTTCCCGATGATGGGCATGATCCCGATCGATCGCAGCGGGGGAGAGAAGAGTCAGGCTGCGCTCGAGGCGGCCGAGGCGGTGCTGCAGCGCGGCGAGCTGTTCGGCATCTTCCCCGAAGGGACGCGCAGCCGGGACGGCTACCTCTACAAGGGCCGCACGGGAGCGGCCCGCCTGGCGCTCAAGGTGGGCTGCCCGATCTTCCCTGTCGGCATCGTGGGCACCGACCGGATCCAGCCGCCCGACGCAAAGCTACCCAAGCTGCGCGGCGCGTGCTCGATCACCATCGGCCGCCCGATCGACGTGGAGCGCTACCGCGCCCGAGCCGACGACCACCGAGTCCTGCGTCAGATCACCGACGAAGTGATGTTCGAGATCCGTGAGCTGACCGGCCAGGAGTACCGCAACGTCTATGCCGGCAAGACCGCCGAGACCGAGCCGAGCGCTGAGGCGGCCAAGGTCGGCTCGCTCGTCGACGGCTCTCCCGAGCCCGCGCTCGCCGGCCAGCAGCGCTAACTCCCCCTCGTACACGGGGCTCGGCTCGTAGACTCGAGCACGTATGGCTCAGATCACGATCTCGCTCCCGGACGGTTCGACGCGGATGCTCGACGACGGCGCCACCGCTGCCGACCTGGCGGCGTCCATCGGGTCGCGCCTCGCCAAGGCGGCTGTCGCAGCTGTTGTCAACGGCGAAGAGTGGGACCTCGGCCGCCAACTCCCCGACGGCGCCGCCGTCGCCATCGTCACGGCCGACACCGACGCCGGCCGGCACGTGTTGCGGCATTCCACGGCGCACGTGCTCGCCCAGGCCGTCACCCAGCTCTACCCTGGCGCGAAGTTCACGATCGGTCCGGCGATCGAGGACGGCTTCTACTACGACTTCGACCTGCCCGAGGGGCGGACCTTCGCCGAGGCCGACCTCGAGTCGATCGAGCAGCGGATGCGTGAGATCGTGGGAGCCGACCAGCCGTTCGAGCGCTCCGAGCTCCCCATCGACGAGGCGCTGCGGCTCTTCGCCGATCAGCCCTACAAGTGCGAGATCATCGAACGGGTGCGTCAGGGCGGGGCCGACGGGACCGACGCCGGCGAGGTCGGCAGCGGCGAGTCGATCAGCATCTACCGCAACTCGCCCGAGTTCGTCGACCTCTGTCGGGGCCCGCACGTGCCCTCCACGAGCAAGCTCGGGCACTTCAAGCTGATGAAGGTGGCCGGTGCCTACTGGCGGGGCAATGAGAAGGGCCCCATGCTGCAGCGGCTCTACGGCACGGCATGGGAGTCGAAGGCGGCGCTCGACGAGCACCTGCACCGTCTCGCCGAGGCAGAGAAGCGCGACCATCGCAAGCTGGCCGTCGAGCTCGACCTGCTCAGCTTCCCGCAGGAGCTCGGTGGCGGCCTCGCCGTGTGGCATCCGAAGGGCGCGATCGTCCGCAAGCTGATGGAGGACTACAGCCGCGAGCGACACCAGACGGGCGGCTACCAGTTCGTCTTCACGCCGCACCTGGCGAACGCGAACCTGTTCCAGACGAGCGGGCACCTCGGGTGGTACCAGGACGGGATGTACCCCCCGATGGAGATGGACAACGGCGTCTACTACATGAAGCCGATGAACTGTCCGATGCACTGCCTCATCTTCCGGAGCCGCCAGCGCAGCTACCGCGAGCTGCCGTTGCGCCTGTTCGAGCTGGGCACGGTCTACCGGTACGAGCGTGCCGGCACGCTCCACGGGCTGATGCGCATCCGTGGCTTCACCCAGGACGACAGCCACATCTACTGCACCGAGGAGCAACTGCAGGACGAGATCGCCTCACTGCTCGACTTCGTCATGAGCGTGCTGCGGGCCTTCGGGTTCACCGACTTCACGGCCAACCTGTCCACGAAGGATCCGGCGAAGTACGTCGGCACCGACGAGAACTGGGACCGGGCGACCGAGGCGTTGCGCGCTGCGCTCGAGCGCTACGGGTTGAGCTACCGGATCAAGGAGGGCGACGCTGCGTTCTACGGGCCGAAGATCGACATCGACGTGCGCGACGCGATCGGCCGGACGTGGCAGCTCAGCACCATCCAGTGCGACTTCACCCTTCCCGAGCGGTTCGGTCTCGAGTACGTCGGATCCGGCAACGCGCGGCACCGTCCGATCATGTTGCACCGGGCCCTGTTCGGGTCGGTCGAGCGGTTCTTCGGGGTGTTGCTCGAGCACTACGCAGGTGCGTTCCCGACCTGGCTCGCGCCGTTGCAGGCACGTGTGCTGCCAGTGGCCGAGGCCCACGAGGCGTACGCCGACCGCGTGGTGGAGCATCTGCGCGATGCCGGCTTGCGTGTCGATGCCGTGGGTGCGACCGATCAGCTCGGCAAGCGGATCCGGGCGGCCAAGCTCGACCGGATCCCCTACGTGCTGGTGGTGGGCGACGACGACGTGGCCGCGACCACGCTCGGTGTCAACCCCCGTGGCGGCGACGTGGAGCGCAACGTTCCACTCGACGCATTCGTGGCCAGGGTGCGCGACGAGATCGACGAGCAACTGGCCAGCGCTCGCAGCTGATGCCCCGATGACCCCGCTCGAGCTCCTCTGGAACGGTTGGCGATCGTCGTACGTGTCCGGTCTGAGCAGCCGCTCCGACAGGGAGGCAGGCTCGGTCTTCACGGCGATCCTGCAGTCGGGCCTGCCTGACAGCGAGACGCACATCATCCATCGCGGCACCACGTCGTTCGTGATCCTGAATGCGTTCCCGTACGCGGTCGGGCACCTGCTGGTGCTGCCCAACCGGGAGGTCGCCGACCTCGAGATGCTCGAGCCCGCCGAGACCGTCGAGGTGTGGCAGAACGACACGGATCCGGTGCGGGCGCTCAAGTCGGCGTTGTCGCCGTCGGGGGTGAACGTCGGCATCAACCTCGGAGAGCCAGCCGGGGGGAGCGTGAGCGAGCATCTGCACGTGCATGTCGTGCCCCGCTGGGTGGGAGACGCCAACTTCATGACCGCGACGGCCAACACCCGCACCCTGCCCGAGGCGCTGCCGGACACCGCCGCCAAGCTGCGCGCCGTGTGGCCGAGGCCGTAGCCTGGTGCGCGCATGAGTGACACGAGCGACCTCCGCGACGAGCTGCCTGAGGATCTGAACGCAGCCGAGTTCGTCGGCCTCTACCAGTTCCCCGACAACAGCCGGCGCCGGCGCCCCGCCTACATCTATGCAGCCATGGCCGTGGCACTGCTGGCGATCTACCTCACCCATCGCACCGGCCAGCACGTGCTGGTGAACGAGGGGTACGTGTGGGCTGCCGCCCTGCTCGGCGCGGTCGCCGTCTTCTCGTTCACCTCGGGCTGGCGGATGACGGTCGACGAGCAGCAAGCGCTGGTCGCTGCCCAGGGCGCCGTCGGCTTCCCCGTCGGGCACGCCTCGGCGCAGCAGGTCTGGCGCGGCGTGCGCAGCCGCCCGACGTGGCGGGTCCTCGTGTACTCCGCAGAGAGCCCGCCGCGCCAGCGGGGCCTGGTCCTGGTCGACGCCGTCGACGGCACGGTCGTCGAGCAGCTCGTCGAGGCCAACCCGGAGACCGACTGGGCCGAGTGAGCCCCGAGCCCTGCCGCGCCGGTCGCGGGCCGTGCGCCGACTAGCCTGGAACCGATGTTCGACGGAAAGTTCCGCACGGCGGTCGACAAGGCGGTGAAACCGGTCGGTGACTCGCTCCGGCGAACTGGCCTGTCACCCGACCACCTCACGATCCTCGGTCTGGTCGTCGCCGTCGGCGCAGCCGTGTCGATCGGCTTCGGGTACCTCCAGCTCGGTTTGCTGCTGGTGATCCTCGCGGCTCTCCCGGACCTGTTCGACGGGGCGCTCGCCAAGGCCTCCAACACCTCGAGCCAACGTGGTGCCTTCTTCGACTCGGTCATCGACCGGGTCACCGACGCGCTGCTGTTCGGTGGCCTTGCGTGGCACTTCGCCAGCGAGTCGTCGCCCCACATGGCGATGCTGCCGTTCGCGATCATGGCGGCCAGCTCGGTCATCTCGTACCAGCGAGCCAAGGCCGAGGCGTTGGGTCTCGATGCCAAAGGTGGCCTCATGGAGCGAGCGGAGCGGATCATCCTGCTCTGCCTCGGGTTGCTGTTCGAGCCGTTGCTCGTCCCGATCCTGTGGATCATGCTCGTGCTCACCCTCGTCACGGCCGTCCAACGGTTCGTGAAGGTGTGGAAGCAGGCGAGCGTCGCACCCGTCACTGCGGCGAAGATCGAGATGCGCCGGTCGCGCCGTCAGCACCGGCGCGTGCAGCGCACCGAGCGCCGGCGGACCGCCATTGCTCGGGTGCAGCGGCGCGCACCCGACAACTGAGCCCTGCCGTGGCCGCTGACGAGAGGAGTCGCCTGGGCGACGCAGTCACCGTCAGCGGGTTCCGGCTCGGCTCGGTCGCGGCGCGGCTGACCCCCGGTCCGCTGGCGAGCGCGACTGCGTCGTTGCTCGGAGCTGGAGCGAGTGTGACGAGCGCCGAACGTCGCGACATGATCCAGCGCCACCTCCGCCGGGTCAACCCGCAGGTCCGCTCCGCGGAGCTGCGCCTCCAGACACAGGCCGCCTTCGACAGCTACGCCCGGTACTACGTCGAAAGCTTCCGGTTGCCGTCGCTGTCGGCGCGCGCGGTCGAACGTGGCTTCACCAAGGACGGCTACCAGCACATCCTGCGCGGCCTCGAAGCCGGCAACGGTGTGATCCTCGCCCTCCCGCACCTGGGCGGCTGGGAGTGGGCGGGACGATGGATGACGGATCAGGGGCATCGCCTGACCGTGGTCGTCGAGGCGCTCGAGCCACCCGAGCTGTTCGAGTGGTTCGTCGACCTCCGACAGCGCTTGGGCATGACCGTGGTGCCACTCGGCCCGGGTGCGGCAGGAGCCGTGATGAAGGCCCTGCGCAACAACGAGGTGGTGTGCCTGCTGTGCGACCGCGACATCGAGCGCACCGGGGTGGAGGTCGAGTTCTTCGGGGAGCGGACCACCTTGCCGGCGGGCCCGGCGATGCTCGGGCTGCGCGCCGGCGCGCCCATCCTGCCGCCGGCTGTCTACTTCCCCTCGCGCGACAACGGTCATCACGCGATCGTCCGACCACCCGTCCCTGCCCAGCGGATCGCCGACAGCCTGCGTGACGACGTGCATCGCGTCACCCAGTCCTTGGCTCGCGAGCTCGAGCTGCTCATCCGTCGGCACCCGGAGCAGTGGCACCTCTTCCAACCGAACTGGCCGAGCGACCCGGGGTACTGACATCGTCGCTGGCTGACGCCGAGGGCACGGCCACCGCGTGGCGCAGGCCGCGTCCGGTCGGCGGACCTGGCAGCATGGCGGGATGCGCTATGTGAAGTTGGGCTCTACCGGGTTGGACGTGTCGAGGGTGTGCCTCGGGTGCATGAGCTTCGGCGCCCCCGATCGCGGCACCCACGCCTGGACGCTGGACGAGGACGCGAGCCGTCCGATCATCCGCGCCGCGGTCGAGGCGGGCATCAACTTCTTCGACACGGCCAACATGTACTCCGATGGGACGAGTGAGGAGTACGTGGGGCGCGCGCTCGCCGAGATGGCGCGCCGCGACGAGGTGGTGATCGCCACCAAGGTGTTCTTCCCGATGCATGCCGGGCCCAACGGGGGAGGGCTGTCGCGGAAGTCGATCATGCAGTCGATCGACGCCAGCCTGCGGCGGCTCGGCACCGACTACGTCGACCTCTACCAGATCCATCGGTTCGACGTGTCGACCCCGGTGGCCGAGACGATGGAAGCGCTGCACGACGTCGTGAAGGCGGGCAAGGCCCGCTACCTGGGCGCGTCGTCGATGTGGGCGTGGCAGTTCGCCGAGATGCAGCACACGGCAGAGCGCCACGGATGGACCCGGTTCGTGTCGATGCAGAACCACTACAACCTCCTCTACCGCGAGGAGGAGCGGGAGATGCTGCCGCTGTGCCTGAACCAAGGCGTGGGCGTGATCCCGTGGAGCCCACTGGCCCGCGGCCGGCTCACCCGGCCCCCTGAGACGATGACGGCGCGGGAGGAGACGGACCTCTACCTGAAGGGCCTCTACCACTCAGCCGATCGTGAGATCATCAGCCGGGTCGCCGAGGTCGCCGCCCGGCGCGGGGTGCCGATGGCCCAGGTTGCGCTGGCCTGGGTGGCGGGCCACCCTGCGGTGTCCGCACCGATCGTCGGTGTCACCTCGTCACGGCATCTCGACGACGCACTGAGCGGGATCGACCTCGAGCTCACCGCCGATGAGCGCGCCCACCTCGAGGCCCCGTACACACCCCAGCCGGTGCAGGGCCTGATCTGATCCGCCGCCAGCGCCGTCTCGCGGCGTCAGGTGGTGTAGTCCTGGATCCGCCGGCCGTGGGAGCGATCGGTCAGGGCGACGGCTCGTGACCGGAACTCGTCGAGCAGCGCCGGCAGGTCGATCGTGAGCAGTTGCCGGTCACGCATCAACACCCGGCCGGCGACGATCGTGGTGCGGATGTCGCTCGGCTGCACGCAGTACACGAGCGCAGCAGCGAGGTCGTGCAGTGGCTGGCAGTGGATGCCCGAGACGTCGACCAGGATCAGGTCGGCCTCAGCGCCGACGGTGATCGAACCGAGGTCGCCGCGGCGACCGATCGCAGCAGCGGAGCCGGGGCCGGCGAGGTGCAGGGCGAGCGCGCTCGTGAACCAGGTGGAGTCGCCTTCGGCCTGCTTCTGCGACATCGCCGCGACCCGCATGTTCTCCGCGATGTCGAGTGTGCTGTTCGATGCGGCGCCGTCGGTGCAGTAGCCCACGGGCACGCCAGCGGCGAGCAGCCCGCGGATGGGGGTCAGCGGACCGAGTGCGAACCGCAGGTACCCCTTCGGACCGTGGGTGACCCCCACCCTGTCGGCGTGCCGGCCGAGCAGGGGAAGGTCGATCGGCCCGATGCCGTTTCCGTGGGCGATGATCGCTCCGGCGTCGAGCACGCCCGTGCGTTCGAGCACCTGGATGGGGGTGATGCCACGGTCGCGCAGGCTCACCTCGGTCTGGTGCATGTCTTCGGCCGCATGGGTGTGCACCCGGACGCCGAGTTGGCGTGCGGCATCACCGGCGCGCTCGAGATCGGCGTCGGTGCAGGTGTAGGGGGCGTGTGGAGCGATCGACGTCGTGATCCGCCCATCGGCGGCTCCGTGCCAGGCGCGGGCGAAGTCGACGGATCGGGCGAAGCCGTCATCGCCCTGTGAGCTGAAGAACGCCGAACCGAGGTCGGCGCGCATGCCGCTGTCGACGATCGCCCGAGCAGCCTGATCCATGAAGAAGTAGTGATCGACGACGGTGGTCACGCCGCACGAGATCATCTCCGCAGCGGCGGCCATGGTCCCGAGGTAGACGTCATCGGGCTGCAGGTTGACCTCCATCGGCCAGATGAAGTCGTCGAACCAGGCTCGCACCGTGACGTCCTCGGCTGCGCCGCGCAGCATGGTCATGGCCGCATGGCAGTGGGTGTTGATGAACCCGGGCAGCAGCACCAGTCCGCTCGCGTCGATCACGTCCGCTGCCTGGGTCGACCGAGGATCGCCCGCGGCGACGATCGCGCTGATCCGGCCATCGGTCACCTCGACGGTGCACTGCAGGAACTCCGTCCTGTCCTGGGCTGCCTCGACAAGCGCTGTCGCCCCGACGAGGGCCAGGTCGGGGGAGCGGTCCGATGCGGCGGCTGGGTGGTCGGTGGCTCGGTCGGGCACGGTCCGACGTTACTGCCATAGCCTGGATGCGTGGCAGTGGCCCGACTCGTCGACGCCTTGGTCGAGGCGCCCATCGCTCCCAGCTTCACTCGCGTCGGGTACGCGGTGCGGTCGCGCCTCGAGCATTGGAGGCCGCTCGACTCGTATCGCGTCGAGGGTCGGGTGGTGGTGCTCACGGGGGCCACCTCTGGGCTCGGCTTCGCCGCTGCCGAGCAGCTGGCGAGGTGCGGTGCGACGGTGGTGCTCGTGGGCCGCGACCAGCAGCGCTGCGAGCGGGCGTGCCAGGAGCTGTCGGAACGCACGGGGAACCGCTCGTTGTCGACCGTGGTTGCCGACCTCGGTGACCTCCGCGCGGTCCGAGCCGCTGCAGCCGAGCTGCGTCGACGGTTCGACACCATCGATGTCCTCGTGCACAACGCTGGTGCGCTGACGGCCGAGCGGCACGAGACCGTCGACGGACTCGAGGTGACGGTCGCGAGCCAGGTGGTCGGCCCGTTCCTGCTCACGGGCTCGCTGCTCGATCGGCTGCGCGCCTCGTCGGTCGCCCGTGTGATCACCATGTCGTCCGGTGGCATGTACGCCTCGCCGCTCCAGGTCGAGCGGCTGCAGATGGGCGCCGACTACCGGGGAGCGGAGCAATACGCGAGGGCGAAGCGGGCACAGGTGACGCTCAACGAGACGTGGGCCGCCCACCCCTGCGGACAGGGCGTGTCGTTCCATGCGGTGCACCCGGGCTGGGCCGACACCCCTGGCGTCGCCACGTCGCTGCCGACGTTCCGGCGGGTGGTCGGACCGCTGCTGCGCGACCCGCTGCAGGGAGCCGACACCATGGTCTGGTTGGCGCTCGACGACGAGGGCTCGGCCTCGTCGGGCCGGTTCTGGCTCGACCGGCGGCCACGGTCGATCCACCGCCTGCCCACCACCCGTCGCAGTGACACGCCCGAGCGGCGGCGTGCACTGTGGGACTGGTGCGCAGCGGCAGCCGGGCTCGATCCGGCGACCCTCGTGGCGCGACGTCGATGAGCGGGCGGCCGGACAGCAAGCTGTGCGCGTCGTGCGGTCGGGAGATCACCTGGCGCAAGGCCTGGGAGCGGGTGTGGCCCGAGGTCCGCTACTGCTCGGACGGCTGTCGCCGCCGCAAGGTGAACCACAGCGACCGAGCGCTCGAGCAGGCGATCCTCGATCTGCTCGCTCAGCGGGCGCGTGGTGCGACCATCTGTCCGAGCGAGGCGGCCAGAGCCGTCGGCGGTGGCGAGTGGCGCGAGCTCATGGAGCCGGCCCGGGCCGCTGCCCGACGGCTCCAGGGGGTCGGCGCCGTCGAGATCACCCAGCAGGGCAAGCCGGTCGCCCCGTCCCGGGCGCGCCGGCCCGGCCGCGTACGCCTCCCCTGACGGCGGCTCACTCGCCGGGACCGACCGCGGTTCGCGAGACTGGTGCGGTGACGTCTCCGAGCCTGCTGTGGTCGCCGCCTGCCGACATCCTCGACCGGACCCGGATCGGCTCGTACGTCCGGTGGCTCGCCGATCGCGGCCGCCCCGGTCTCGAGCGCTACGACGACCTGTGGCAGTGGTCCGTCGACGATCTGGAGGGCTTCTGGCGTTCGGTCTGGGAGTTCTTCGAGGTGCGCTCGCACGCTCCGACGACGAAGGTGCTCGATGGGGAGGCGATGCCGGGCACCCGCTGGTTCGACGGCGCTGCGCTCAACTACGCCGAGCACGCCCTGGCTCACCAGGGCGCCCAGCCCGCCGTGATCGCCCTGTCACAGACGCGCGACCGGGTGGAGCTGAGCCGCGACGAGCTGCGCCGCCAGGTGGCGGACGTGCGCGCCGGGCTGGTCCGGCTCGGTGTGCGCCGAGGCGACCGGGTCGCGGCCTACTTGCCGAATGTCGCCGAGGCGACGGTCGCCTTCCTCGCGACGGCGAGCCTGGGCGCGGTGTGGAGCTCCTGCGCCCCCGAGTTCGGGGTCCAGGCGGTCCTCGACCGGTTCGGGCAGATCGACCCGGTCGTGCTGCTCGCCGTCGACGGCTATCGCTACGGCAGCCGCGACATCGACCGCGGCGCGGAGCTGGCCCAGATCCGAGCAGGCCTGCCCGGCCTGCGCGCCACGGTGGTGCTGCGCGCGCTGCGCCCCGAGGGTCCGTTGCCCGACGGCGCCCTCGACTGGGCGGAGCTCGTCGCGCCGAGCGACGCGGAGCTCGCCTTCGAGGCGGTGCCCTTCGACCACCCGCTCTACGTCCTGTACTCCTCCGGCACCACGGGGCTCCCGAAGCCGATCGTCCATGGGCACGGCGGGATCCTGCTGGTGCACCTGAAGGACCTCGGGTTGATGAGCGACATCGGGCCGGGCGACCGGTTCTTCTGGTTCTCCACCACGGGCTGGATGATGTGGAACTACCTCGTGTCGGGGCTCGTGCTCGGGGCCACGATCGTGCTGTTCGACGGGGATCCGGCCTTCCCGTCGCTCGACGGCCTCTGGCAGATGGCGGCCGAGGAGCGCGTCACGTGGTTCGGTGCCAGCGCCCCGTTCCTCGTGGCCTGCCGCAAGGCTGGTCTGCGTCCCGGTGAGGTGCACGACCTCTCGGCGCTGCGCGCCGTGGGCTCGACGGGAGCACCCCTGCCTCCGGAGGGCTTCCGCTGGGTCTACGAGGCCGTGCGTGACGATCTGCTCCTGTCGTCGATCAGTGGGGGCACCGACATCTGCTCCGCGTTCGTCGGCGGATGCCCGCTCGTGCCCGTCTGGGAGGGTGAGATCTCCTGTCGGTTCCTCGCCTGCCGGGTCGAGGCCTTCGACGAGACGGGTCGTCCGCTCGTCGGCGAGCGGGGCGAGCTCGTGGTGACCCGCCCCTTGCCGTCGATGACCGTCGGCTTCTGCAACGATCCCGACGGGTCGCGCTACCGGTCGGCGTACTTCGAGGCCTATCCGGGGGTCTGGCGCCACGGGGACTGTATCACCGTCACCGAGCGCGGCTCGTGCGTGATCAGCGGCCGCTCCGACGCGACGTTGAACCGGAGTGGGGTGCGCATCGGGACGGCGGAGATCTACCGGGTCGTCGACACCGTCGATGGGGTGGACGACAGCGTGATCGTGCACCTCGAGGACCCGAGCGGAGAGGGACCAGGCACGCTGGTCCTGCTCGTGGTGCCTGCCGACGGCACGGCCACGCTGCGGCCCGAGGTCGCCTCGGCCGTGCGGGCTGCGCTGCGCGCCCAACTGTCGCCCCGGCACGTCCCCGACGAGATCCACGCAGTGAGGGCAATCCCCACCACGCTGTCCGGCAAGAAGCTCGAGCTCCCCGTCAAGAAGATCCTGCTCGGAGCGGTTGCCGACGACGTCGCCGCCCGAGGCGCGCTGAAGGACCCGTCGGCGCTCGACGACATCGTGGCATTGGCCCGGTCCAGGCGATCGGTCTGATCGGTCGGTCGATCGTTGATCATCCGCGGCGTCCGACACGGTCGGTCGGGCGGTGTTGTGCGGTGCGCACCCGCGCCGTGGGCAACCGTGGCAGCATGTGGGCATGACCGATGCGTTGACGCTCTCTCCGAACGACTCCCGACCTGTCCTGCGAACCGAGCTCGCGGACAGGTTCGTGGCCGACGGCTTCGTGGTGGTCGAGGACCTCGTGTCCCGCGAGGAGTTGACGACCGTGATCGCCGACGCGGCGCGGTTCGCCCGAGGCGAGTACCGCGTGCTCAACCCGCCGGCCCTGCCCGAGGGGGCGTCCGACGAGGAGGCGTTGCAGCAGATCCTGGCGATCCACTTCCCGCACTGGGTGAGCGATGTCGCCCGATCGATGATCCAGCACCCGGGCATCGTCGACGTGTTGCGGCAGATCACCGGTGCGCACCTCCCGCACTGGGACGGCTCGGTCAAGTGCTGCCAGTCGATCCTGTTCGTGAAGGGCCCGGGCATGCCGGGCCAGGCCTGGCACCAGGACGAGCGCTACATCCCGACCCGTGACCGCTCGCTGGTCGGCGCCTGGATCGCGCTCGACGACGCGACGGGCGACAACGGATGCCGCTGGGGGGTGCCCGGGTCGCACCGAAACGGCTACTTCTGGCCCACTCGGGCCCACGGTGATCCGGAGG
>DAINND010000059.1:11990-12598 GCA_036736065.1 Ilumatobacteraceae bacterium | reverse complement strand
GATGCGGACCGTGCCCGCATCGGGTCGCAGCAGGCCGGCGATGACGCGCAGCAACGTGGTTTTGCCGGAGCCCGACGGCCCGAGCAGGGCCACCACCTCGCCTCGGTCCATGGAGAGCGAGACCCGGTCGAGCACGGTCCGTTCGCCGAAGCGCACCGTCACCTCACGCACGTCGAGCATCGCGACCTCCGGACGCAGCGAGCAGCAACAGGGTGCAGGTGACGGCGAGCACGACGGCGAGGGCGCTCGCCTCGGCGCGCGGGATGTCGCCGGCGCGGCCGAGCAGTCGGGCGATCGCGGTCGGCAGCGTCTCCTGGCCGGTCCGGCTGAGCAGGGTGGTGGCGCCGAACTCGCCGAGCGAGATCGCCGCGGCGAACGCGGCGCCGACGACGAGGGGCCGGCGCAGGAGGCGGACGTCGACCTCCCACCAGGCCCGTGCAGGTGAGGCGCCGAGGGTCGCCGCGGCGTCGAGCCACGTCGTGGGCCGGGAGCGCAGCACGGGCAACGCGGCGCGCACCACGAACGGCACGGCGACGAGCGCGTGGCCGAGCGGGACGAGCCAAGGCTCGTCCCGCCAGTCGAACGGGGCGCGGACGAAGGGGGTCAGC
>DAINND010000059.1:0-11980 GCA_036736065.1 Ilumatobacteraceae bacterium | reverse complement strand
CCGCCGACGTGGCGAGCGGCAGCATCAGGCCGACGTCGAGCAGTCGCCCGTGGCGGCTGGCTGCACCGATGGCCAGTGTGGCGAGCCCGCCGACGAGCACGCTCACCACGGTGGCCGCGACGGCGAAGCGCAGGGAGGCGCCGAGCGCGCCCCACACGTCGACGGCGACCCCCGAGCCCGGGCGCGACGCCGACGTGCCGCCCCACAGCGCCCGCCACCCGGCGAGCGACCAGCCCCGCCCTGTGCGCAGCGACGACACGGCGAGGGCGACGATCGGCGCCAGGGTGACCACTGCGGTCGTCGCCGCCAGCGCCCCCAGCCCGAGGCGCTGGGTCGCCGTGCGCGGCCGCTGGCGCGGCACCGGCGCCACGGCCCAGCTCGCCGCGGCGCGCCGCTGCACGATGCTGCCGACCGTGAGGCCCACCGCGAGCAGGCTGAGCTGCAGTATGGACAGCACGGCAGCTCCACCGATGTCGCCGAGGCCGGTGGCTCTTCGGGCGATCTCGACCTCGAGGGTGGCGTTCGCCGGCCCGCCGAGGATGGCGACCACCCCGAAGGAGGTGAAGGTGAAGAGGAACGTCACCATCGCCGCCGAGGCGATGGCCGGGCGCAGCAGCGGCAGGGTGACCTTCCTGGTCGCCTGCCACGGCGAGGCGCCGAGGGTCCGTGCAGCTACCGTGAGGTCGATCGGCAACTGCTCCCACAGCGCCCCGACGAGACGCACCACCACGGCGATGTTGAAGTAGACGTGGGCGAGCACGACCGCGGCCGCCGTGCCGACGAGGGCGTCGGGGAGCAGTGCGGTGAAGGCTGCGCCGACCACCACGGTGGGCAGGAGGAACGGCACCACCACCACGGCGGCCAGCGCCCGCCGGCCGGGGAAGCTCCAGCGGGCGAGGAGCCAGGCCGGAGCGAGGCCGGCCAGCACCGTGGCGATGGTGCTGACCACGGCCTGCCAGGTGGTGAACCAGAGCACCTGCCACAGGCCGCCGCGAGACAACGTGTCGGCCACGGTGGAGCCGCGGACGACCTCGCCGATGAGGGTGACGACGGGCCACAGGTAGCAGATGGCGAGGAAGGCCACCGGGCCCGCCGCGAGCAGGGCGACCAGTCGACCGGGTGGCAGGGTGGTCGACCGGGTGTCGGGGGAGCTCACCGCAGCACGATCTCGGTCCACTCGTCGATCCAGCCCTGCTGGCCCTCGGCGATGACCTCGGGTGGCAGGGTGCGCGGGTCGGTGACGTCACCGCTGAAGCGCACGAACGCCTCGGGCAGCTCCACATCCGTGCGCGCCGGATAGACGAACAAGTTGAGCGCGACCTCGGCCTGGAACCTCGGTCCGGCCAGGAAGTCGATCAGCTTCCGGGCCTCGTCCACATGCTCGGTGCCGCGCAGCACCCCGGCGAACTCGACCTGCTGGAAGCAGGTGTCGACGATCGTCGCCGTCGGGGCGTCGTCGCGCGGCGGGTCGGCGAAGATCACCTCTGCGGGCGGGCTGGTCGCGTAGCTCACGACGAGCGGCCGGTCGCCTCCGCCGGTGCCGCTGAAGCGCTCGTAGTAGGCCGTGGTCCACGAGTCGACGACCTCGACACCGTTGTCGCGCAGCGCTGCCCAGTACTCCTTCCATCCGTCGACGCCGAACTCGGCGACCGTCGCCAGCATGAAGGCCAGGCCCGGCGACGACGAGGCCGGGTTCTGCACCACCAGCAGGTCGCGATAGGCGGGCTCGGCGAGGTCGGCCAGCGTCGTCGGGGGCTCGAGCCCGCGGTCGGCGAACCAGGCGATGTCGTAGTTGAGGCACACCTCGCCCGAGTCGACCGGGGTCACCTCGTTGCCGGGCACCAGTGCGGTCAGGGTCGGGTCGAGCGCGTCGAGCTCGGTCGATGCGTACGGGTCGAAGACGTCGGCGGCGAGCGCCCGTGAGAGCAGCGTGTTGTCGACCCCCCACATCACGTCCCCCTCGGGGTTGCCGGCGGTGAGCGCCGCCTTGCTCACCATCGTCCCGGCGTCGCCGGCGATGGCCAGCTCGACGGTGATGCCGGTCTCGGCGGTGAACTCGGCCAGGGCGTCGTTCAGGCTGGTGCCTTCGGCCGGGAACGAGTCGTAGGTGACCAGGCGCAGCGTGACGGGCCCGTCGTCGCCACCGCAGCCGGCGAGCGCGACGGCCGAGAGGGTGACTGCCGTGAGCGCAGTGGCAGCGGTGCGGTGGGGGCGTGGGCGGGGGATCATCGGACGACCTCCGGGACGATGACGGTGAGCACGCCGCCGGTGACCGACGCCGTGGCTGGTGGGGAGACGATGGTGTTGCTGAGGCCGCGTGTGGTCGCAGCGGGGAGTTCGGCGCCGGGCAGCGGCCACTCCGCGCCGGTGAGCCCGACGCCGTCGCACGGGCCGTGCGCGGCGAGCACCGAGAAGACCGTGCCCGCAGGTCGGTCGAGGACGAGCGACCGGCCGGGACGGACGACGTGCAGCGCTGCCCGGCCGAGGTGGGCGGTGACGGAGGTGAACGTGTCGAGCACCGGGTCGCCGAGCGCGGCGATCACACCGAGCATGTGGTCGAGGCGGTGACCCGGATCGTCGCCGTCGGGCGCGACGAGGGTCAGCTCGCTACCACCCCGCGCCGCTGCGCAGTGCAGCGCCAGCGCCGTGTCGGTGAGGTCCTTGTCGGCCGGGTGGGCTTCGATCGGGATGCCGTGCTGCTCGGCCCAGGCCAGGCCGGCGGGGGAGATGCTGTCGAGGTCGCCGACGACGAGGTCCGGGCGCAGACCCGCCGCGAGCGCCCCGTCGACACCGCTGTCCGCCGCGATCACGAGGTCGAAGCGGCCTTCGGGCGCGCGCAGACCACCACCGCCGACGACCACCAAGACCGACTGTGCTGAACGCATCGCATCCCTCCGCTGGCATTACCCAGATCAGGTTCCTGGGTCGGTGGCGGAGCGGCCACCCTCTCAGCCCGCCGACCTGCGAGCTCCCCGTGCTATCGAGGCGTCAGGTTACCGGCGCCGACCCGTCGCTCGCATCGCGGGCTGCCTGCTGGTCAGCCCGTCGGGTGGCGGTGACGACGGCGACCTGGCCGACCATCACCAGCGCCATGCCCACCAGCTGGACCGGGCGGATGCCCTGGTCGAGCAGCAGGAAAGCCCACACCACGGCGAGGGCGGGCTGGGCCACCTGCAGCAGGCCGATCGTGCCGATGGGGACCGTGCGCTGGGCGAAGACCATCATCCCGTGCGCCAGGGTGCCGGTGAGCAGCGCGAGCACGACCATGTAGGGGATCGACCGGGCGGTGACGTCGTCGAGCTCGCCGCGTAGCAGTGCCACCGGGAACACGGCGACGGTGGCGATGGGCATGATCGCCGCCATGATCGCCTGCACGCTCATGTCCTGGCGCAGCTTGCGGCTCGACAAGAGGTAGCCGGCCCACAGCACGACGGCCCCGACGATCAGCAGGTTCCCCGTCCAGCTCGCCTCGCCGGTCGTGGGCGCGTTGAACAGCACGATGGCCAGCCCGAGCAGCGACACGAGGCCGAACGACAGGGCGCGGACGTTGACCTTCTCGTGGAACAGCAGCGCCCCGGCCGGTATCTGGTTCACGGGTGTCAACGACCCTTTTATCTCGGGGTGGGCCACGGGGGGGCGGGGGACGCCGCTGATGACCTGCGTGAGGTTGTGCCGTATGATCGTGCCGGGCAGCAGGGCCCGGCGCAGCTCGTGGCGGGTGACATGGCGCCGCTCGGTCGCCCACAGGATGAGCGCCCACGAGCACGACGTCATGAGCATTCGCCAGAAGGCGAGGGTCGGGCCCGGGATGCCGGCCTTCTTCACGAGCGTCGAACCGAAGCTGAAGGTCAGCACGGCCGTGCCGATGGCGAGCAGCCCGAGCGTGCGCGCCGTGGCCTTCCCCGACACGACGGAGGCGTCGGTCACGAGGTCATCTGACGGCGGATGTCGGGTTCGATGTAGATCGTCTGGTCGATCGGCGCGGCGGAGCGCATCGCACCCTCCACCTCGTCGATCGCCGCTGCGAGCTGCGGCAGGTCGAGGGAGCGGTCGAACTCCACCTTGGCGGCGACGAGCAGGTTCTCTGGGCCGTGGTGCACGGCGCGGAAGTGGATGAGGTGGGCGACCTTGGGCGATGCGGTGATCGCGTGGCGGATCGCATGCTCGGTGTCCTGATCGGGTGCCTCGCCGATGATCAAGCTCTTCATCTCGACGGCGAGGATGCCGGCGATGATGACGAGGAGGATGCCGATGGCGATCGATCCGAGCGCGTCCCAGCGGGAGTTGCCGGTGATGTCGGCGGCAGTGAGGCCGATCAACGCGAAGACGAGGCCGATCTCGGCTCCGGTGTCCTCGAGCAGCACGACGGGCAGCTCGGGTGACTTCGCGTTGCGGATGAACCACCACCAGCTCTTGTCCTTCGGCTTCACCCGCCGCGCCTCGACGATGGCGGTGCGCAACGAGTAGGTCTCGAGGCCGATCGCGAAGATCAAGATGGCATAGGCCACCCCGACGTTCTCGAGCTCGTGCGGGTCGTTCAGCTTGTGGATGCCTTCGTAGAGCGCGAACAGTCCGCCCATGCTGAACAGCACGAGGGCGACGACGAACGCCCAGAAGTAGCGCTCGGGCCCGTAGCCGAACGGGTGCGAGCGGTCGGCGCTGCGCTTCGCGCGCTTGGAGCCGAACAGCAGCAGGGCCTGGTTGCCGGTGTCGGCCAGGCTGTGCCCGGCCTCGGCGAGCAACCCCGCGGATCGTGTGATGAGGAAGCCGACGAACTTCGCCACGGCGATGCCGAGGTTGGCGAAGAACGCCGCGATGATTGCCTTCTTGCTGCCGTCCTGCACGCGTCTAGGTTGCCATGCGCGCTCAGTGCAACGTGACACAAGGGGGTTCGATGGGCATCATGCAGGGTCGGGTCGCGCTCGTGACGGGCGGTGGTCGGGGCATCGGTCGGGGAATCAGCGAGCTGCTCGCCGCCGAGGGCGCCGCCGTCGCCGTCAACTACCACCGCGACCGAGCGTCGGCCGACGAGACGGTGGCGGCGATCACGGCCGCCGGAGGTGTCGCCCGCGCCTATGCGGCCTCGGTGAGCGACCCCGACGAGACCGCTGCGATGGTGGCGGCGGTCGTGGGCGACTTCGGTGGCCTCGACACCCTGGTGTGCAACGCGGGCATCGCGTCACGCGGGCGCAGCGTGGTCGACACCGATCCCGAGGAGATGATGCGCGTCGTGGCCGTCCATGCCTTCGGCCCGCACCACCTCTCGCGCATCGCCTTGCCGCACATCCGGTCGGCGGCCGAGCGGGTCGGTCGTGGCGATGTGGTGATGGTCTCGTCGGTCGCCACGTCGTCGATGGGCCCCAACGGTGCTCCCTACAACATGGGCAAGGCGGCGATGGAGGCGCTGGCCCGCACCCTCGCCAAGGAGGAGCGACCCTACGGCATCCACGTCAACATCGTGGCCCCAGGCTTGGTCGAGACCGACATGGGCGTCCGCCTCGCCCGGGCGATGACGGGGCGTCGGGAGATGGAGGACCTGCGCTCGCTCGATGCGGCGTCACCGTTCGGGCGGGTCTGCCAGCCGCTCGACGTGGCCAACGTGGTCCTCTGGCTGTGCAGCCCGGGTGCGGGCTACGTCACCGGCCAGCGCATCGAGTGCAACGGCGGCGGGTGACGTCGTCCCCGGTCCCTGCGCTCTCGCAGCCGATGCCGGTAACCTCCTTCAGGTGACCACCAGCCCCCTCGCTCCGCAGTCGAGCCCCCTGGCCGCCGATGCGCCCAGCCAGATCGTCCGGGTCACCCCGGCTGCGCTCGCCCAGCTGGTGACCCTGCGCGACGAGGAGCCCGACGCCGAGCGGCTCGGGCTGCGCCTCGAGATCGTCAGTGGTCCCGGCGAGGCGTTCCGCTACGACCTCAGCTTCGACGTCGTCACCACGGCGGCCTTCACCGATGAGGTGCGCACGCACCGCGACGGTGACGTGGCGCTCAAGGTCATCATCCCCGCCAAGGACGTCGAGCAGCTCGAGGGCGCCACGCTCGACCACACCGACTCGCAGGGCCTCGTCATCCGCAACCCGAACACCCCCGCCGCGCCGGTGGTGGAGGGCCTGGTGCGCGACGATGCGCTCAGCGCCGAGGTCGAAGCGGTCATCACGGCCGAGGTCAATCCGGCGCTGGCCGCCCACGGTGGCTTCGTCACCTACGTCGGCCACGACGGCGAGGGCACCGCGTATCTCACGATGGGTGGCGGCTGCCACGGCTGCTCGATGCGCCGCATGACGATGCTCGCCGGCGTGCAGACGATGCTCGTCGAGCAGGTGGCCGGCATCGAGCGGGTGCGCGACCTCACCGATCACGCCAGTGGTGAGAACCCCTACTACCGCTGAGGGGCGCCGCTGCGCGAGGCTGTGCAGCCCGCTCGGTCAGTAGGCGCCGACGAGGTCGATGACGAGCACCAGGTCGGTGCTCGCCGGCAGCCCGAGGTTCTCGTTGCCGGCGTCGCCGAACGCATCGGCGAAGGGGATGGTGATCTGGCGGCGACCGCCCACCTGCATGCCCTCGACGCCCGCCTCGATGCCCGGCAGGGGCGCGCCGCCGCCGAGGGTGAAGTCGAACGGCTGGCCGTCGGCCCAGGTGGAGTTGAGCTGCTCGCCCGTGTCGGCGCGGTAGGCGATGAGGTGGACGTACACCCGGTCGCCGGAGGTGACGGCGTCGCCCTCGCCGGTGACGAGGTCGGTGGTGGTGAGCTCGGTGACGTTGGCCGCGCCCTCGATGGTGATGTCGGGCTCGGCGCTGGCGTCGGGCAACGTGATGATCGCCCGGGCCTCGATGACGAAGGTGAGCGCGTCGCCGGGCTGGATCACGTCACCCGCGCCGGCGTCGCCGTAGGCGAGCTCGGCGGGGATGTCGAGCTGGCGGCGGCCGCCCGCCTGGATGCCCACCAGGCCCTCGTCCCACCCCTTGATGACGCCTCCGGTGCCCAGGGTGACCGGGAACGGCTGGCCGCGGTCGTAGCTGTTGTCGAACTCGGTGCCGTCGGCCGATCGCACGCCGACGTAGTCGACGACGACCAGGTCGCCGGCCGCGGCAGCCGGGCCGGTGCCGGTGACCAGGTCGGTCACGAGCAGCTCCGTCGGCAGCTCGGCGGGGATCGCCACCTCCGGCTTCTCGGGGCTGGTCGGGGCAGCGGAGTCGACCGGCACGAGCGAGACGGTCGCCTCGCTGGTGTCGACCACCGACGTGTCGACCGACGCGGAGGGCTGCTCGTCGCCGCAGGCGGCCAGGACGAGCGCGGCCACGACGACGGGGGCCATGACGAGGGAGCTCACGCGGAGCCGGGGGGAGCGCATGGGGCGACCCTAACGGGCGGCGAGGCCGGCGCGGTGGCGCGACAGCCAGTCGGCCTCACGGCGGCCGAGCTCGGTGCTGGGTGGCCCCTGCACGAAGGGCCACAGCTCTTCCGCGATCCGGCGGTAGTTCCCTGACGCGCGCAGCTCGCCGAGCAGTGCGTAGAGGCCCAGGTTGATGCGCTGGATGAACACGAAGGCCTTCGGCACCGTGGCGTACTGCGAGATGGGGCTGCTCCGGTCGAACGTGTGGCGCACGATCCGGCTCGCGTACTCACCCGACCAGGTGACCGGCGCATCGGCGCGCACGCTCTCGTAGAACTGGCTGAAGTACTCGCCGATCTCGTCGTCGCTCGCCGGGCAGCCCGGCTGGAGCATGCCGGCCTGCTCGATGATCCGTCGGAACGCCGGGCCGTCGTGGTCGTAGGCGGCGGCGCGCACCATGGCGATGAAGGTGGACATCTCGCTGTCGTCGAACCGCTTGACGAGGCCGAAGTCGAGGAAGGTGACCCGTCCGTCACCGTGGAACAGGTAGTTGCCGGGGTGCGGGTCACCGTTGAACAGCTGCATGCCGTAGAGGCTGCGGAAGACGAACCGGAACAACGTCTCGCCGGCGAGGTCGCGCTCGTCCTGGGACCAGGTGAGCAGGTCGCTCCACGAGTGCCCGCTCACCAGTTCGGTCGTGAGGACGCGGGAGGTGCTGTGCGAGGTGAGCACCTCGGGCACGTGGAGGAACGGGGGGCCGCGGTAGTGCTCGGCGAAGACGGCCTGGTTGCGTGCCTCGAGCCGGTAGTCGAGCTCGTCGGTGATCCGCGCCTTGATCTCGCCCACCATCTCGGCGGGGTCGAGGCCGCCGAAGCCCTGCTTCAGCAACGCGCCGAGCAGGTCGGCATTGCTCAGGTCGGCGGCGATCGAGTCGCCCACCCCGGGGTACTGCACCTTCACGGCGACGGCTCGTTCGAGGCCGGTGGCCGGATCGACCACGACCGCGCGGTGCACCTGGCCGATGCTCGCCGAGGCCAGCGGCTCGGGGTCCCACTCGACGAAGACCCGATCGGGTGGCGCGCCGAGCTCGCGCTCGATCACCCCGGCGGCGAGATCGGCGCTCATCGGCGGGGCGTTGCTCTGCAACTGGGCGAGCGCTTCGCGCAGCGGCCCGGGAAGGCCCTCGTCGACGTAGCTCGCCATCTGGCCGAGCTTCATCAACGCGCCCTTCATGTTGCCGAGCCGCTCGCTGATCGCCTCGGCGGTCTTCAGCTCGCGCTCGCGGTCGAGCTCGATCCGGCGCTCGGCGCTGGCGAACACCTTGCGTGCCGCCGTGCTCGCATAGGTGGTGCCGACGCGTGCGCCGAGCCGGGCGACGTCGAGGTTGCGCCGGGCGCGGACGTTGTGGCGGTGGCGCGCCGCGAGTGCCGCAAAGCCACCGATGGCGGCGACGGCCGCCCCCAGGGCGGTCGCTCGCCTCACGGGGCGATCGCCGCCGAACGCTCGACGACGCTGTGCAGGGCGCGCAGCAAGGTGGGCACGAACCGATCGGCGTTGGCCACCACCGCATCGTGGTCGCCGTCGACGCGGAACGCCTCGGCCCCGTGGATCGACTCGAACAGACGCACCTGGCGGCGCACCGGCACCACCCGGTCGCGCATCGTGATGAGCACCGAGGTGGGGGCGCTGACCTCGCCGAGCCACTCACGCGACGAGAACGAACCGATCGCCCGGCCGGCCTCGAGCACGGCTCGCCAGTCGTGGCGGCTGGCCTCCTGGATCGCCCACGGCTCCCACTCGCTGGTCTTGCGCTGCAGGTAGAACTGCTCGGTGAGCCAGGTACGGGCCTGGGTGGGGGTCAGCCGGGCCAGTGCGGCCAGGCCGGAGAGCCCGAGGAAGCTGAGACGCTCCTCGCGCGACGTGGCGAAGTACGCGGCGGTCGCGCAGAGCACGAGCCCCGGCACACGTTCACGGTGGCGGTGCCACATCAACTGCGCCACCGGCCCGCCCATCGAGTAACCGACGGGGATGAACTGCTCGATGCCCAACGCGTCGCACACGGCGACGGCGTCATCGGCGCAGTCCTCGAGGCGGAACGCCTTCTTCGAACGGATGCCCTGGCCGTGGCCGCGGTGATCGAGCGCCACCACCCGGTAGTGCTCGCCGAGAGGCTGGTAGCACCGGAACCAGTTGAGGTCGGCCGTGGCGGTCCAGCCGTGCAGCAGCACGATCGTCGGTGCGCCCTCAGGTCCCGGGAGCTGGCGCACGAACGTGGTGCCCCGCTCGGGCAGCTCGAGTGGGGCGCCCTCGGGGAGCTCCGGCGTCGGCACGCCGTTGCGGCCGTCGCGTGGGCTCACTACTGGCTCTCCACCTCGAGCACCTTGACCTTCAGCATCCCTCGCGGGGCCTGGTACTCGACCCAGTCGTCGGGGCCCTTCCCGAGCAGCGCCGAGCCGAGCGGCGACTGCGGGCTCATCACCTCGAGGTCGTCGGTGCGCTCCTCGGGGTGGCCGATCAGGTAGCGCTCGGCCATGTCGTCATCGTCGCCCTCGTACACGATGGTGACGATGCTGCCGGGGCGGATGATCTCGTCGTCACCGGCTTCGATGATGACGTGGTTGACCGGGTCGAGCAGGTGCTCGAGGTGCCGGATGCGGCCCTCCATGTGGCCCTGCTCGTCCTTCGCGGCGTGGTAATCGCCGTTCTCGGACAGGTCGCCGAGCAGGCGGGCAGCCTCGATCTTCTGGGCGACCTCGATACGGCCACGGGTGGTGAGGTCGTGGAGCTCGGCCTGCAAGCGCTCGTAGGCCGCGCGGGAGAGGTGGTGCGTCGCCATAGTGGCCTCGAGCCTACCGACGACCCCCGCCGGCCTCACCTCGTGCCATCCGCGGACCCCGCGCGTGTCGAGTTGCGGTCGGCCTGGGGCCGCAGGTCGACAGGGCCGACCAACGCCGCACGGCGCGTGTTGGGTTGCGGCCGTCGGTCGGCCCGATGTCGACACACGCGGGAGCACGGGCGCGAGCGTGGGTGAGCTCGGGTTGGGGGCCCGACCAGGGCGGGGAAGTACCGTGTCAGGCCTATGGCGCATCGAATTGCAGTGATCGGCGGCGACGGCATCGGCCCGGAGGTGACGGCCGAGGCGTTGCGCGTGGTGCGCGCCGCGGGTGTCGACATCGACACGACCGATTTCGACCTCGGCGGGGCGCGCTACCTCCGCGACGGCGAGATCCTGTCGGACGCGACGCTCGACCAGCTGCGCGGCTTCGACGCGATCCTGCTCGGCGCCGTCGGCACACCGGCGGTGCCGCCCGGGGTCATCGAGCGCGGCCTGCTCCTGAAGATGCGCTTCGAGCTCGACCTCTACGTGAACCAGCGCCCGTTCATCGGCACGGCCCCCGGCCACGCCACCCCGCACGACTTCGTCGTGATCCGCGAGAACACCGAGGGCCCCTACGTGGGGGAGGGCGGCGTGCTGCGCAAGGGCACACCGAACGAGGTGGCCACCCAGGGCTCGGTCAACACCCGCATGGGCGCCGAGCGGGCGATCCGCTATGCGTTCGACCTCGCCCGCAGCCGCAACGGCGCCAAGCACGTCACGCTCGTCCACAAGACGAACGTGCTCACCTTCGCCGGCGACCTGTGGCAGCGCGCCTTCGACGCCGTGGCGGCGGAGTACCCGGAGATCGGCACGGCCTACAACCACGTCGACGCGGCGTGCATCTACTTCGTGCAGGACCCGCAGCGCTACGACGTGATCGTCACCGACAACCTGTTCGGCGACATCCTCACCGACCTCGGTGGTGCAGTCAGCGGTGGCATCGGTTTGGCGAGCAGCGCCAACCTGAACCCAGCACGCACCGGCCCGAGCATGTTCGAGCCGGTCCACGGCTCGGCGCCCGACATCGTCGGCACCGGTCGGGCCAATCCGACGGCGGCGATCTTGAGCGCAGCGCTGATGCTCGACTTCCTCGGCGAGGCCACTGCCGCCGATCGCATCCGCGCCGCGTGCGATCAGGCTGGTAGCGGCACCACCAGCGAGATCGGTGCACGCATCGCCGCCGCCGTGGCAGGCTGACGGCCGCCTGCGTACCGCGCGGTAACGTCTCCGGACCGCACGGTCCGGTTGACGAGGATTCACGACGAAGGGGCAACGATGCCGATCCAAACCACGCCCAAGATCTGGATGAACGGCGAGCTCGTCGACTGGGACAAGGCCCAGGTGCACGTGCTCACCCACACCCTGCACTACGGCACGGGCGTGTTCGAGGGCATCCGCGCGTATCCGACCGACGACGGCCCTGCGGTGTTCCGCCTGACCGATCACATCGAGCGGCTGTTCCGCAGCGCGCACATCATGGGGATGGAGATCCCGTACACCGTCGACGAGCTCGTCGCTGCCACCAAGGCCACCGTCGCCTCCACCGGCCTGCCCGGCTGCTACGTCCGTCCGATCGCGTACTACGGCTACGGCGAGATGGGCCTCAACACCCTGCCGTGCCGCGTCGACGTGGCCATCGCCTGCTGGCCGTGGGGCGCCTACCTCGGTGACGACGCCGTCGACAAGGGCGTGCGGATGAAGATCTCGTCGTGGACCCGCCACGACCACAACACGATGCCGCCGGCGTCGAAGACGACGGGCAACTACGTGA
>DAINND010000058.1:0-12687 GCA_036736065.1 Ilumatobacteraceae bacterium | reverse complement strand
CACTGGTCTGCACCTCTGCAGCGTCGATGCTGGCCGTGCCGAGCGCCGGGGCGGCGCCGGTCTCCCCGGCCGTGGCCGTCAGCGCCCGCAGCGCCGACCCGGCGGCCCTGCTCGCGTCGGAGACGCTGTTCGCCTTCGCGATGGGGGACATGGCGTCCTATGCGCGGCTGCGCAACGAGCTCGCCACGGTGATCGCCACCCGCCTCGGCATCGCCCCTGCGGAGATGTCCGCGGCGTGGGCCTCGGCGGAGGTCCGTCACCAGCGAGCGCTGCTCACCGCGCTCTCGCAGCTCGGCGTGGCCTATCGGCGCAATGCGCTGCGCCCCGGCGTCGCGTTCGATTGCTCCGGCCTCACCAGCTTCGCCTGGTCGAGCGTCGGGGTCACGATCCCGCGGAGCAGCAGCCGCCAGATCCGCGCCGCCGCCCCACGCGATGCGTCGACCGCCCAGGCCGGCGACCTCGTCCACTACCCGGGCCACGTCATGATGTGGCGCGGTGTCGGGCAGGCCATCGTCCACGCCTCGGACCCCAGCCGGCCGATCGAGGTGCGGGTGCTCAAGCGCTCGTCGCTGCGCTACGGCGATCCGACGGGCTGAGCCGTCCACCCGACGTCGGGTTCAGCCGTGGATCGGGCCTGCCCCGTGCTTGAGCGACGGGGCGGCGCGCCCGGTGCGCCTGGCGATGATCTCCGCGCAGATCGAGATCGCCGTCTCCTCCGGTGTGCGGGCGCCGATGTCGAGCCCGATCGGTGACATCAGCCGCTCCATCTGCTCGTCGGCCACACCCACGTCGCGCAGGCGCGCGGCGCGCCGGGCGTGGGTGGTGCGACTGCCCATGACGCCGATGTACCCCACCCGTGTGGCCAGTGCGCCGACCACGGCCGGCACGTCGAACTTCGGGTCGTGGGTCAGGATGCACACCGCGTCGCGCGGCCCGAGGGTGGCGCCACGCTGCTCGAACACCGGGGTCGGCCACGACACCACCACCTCGTCGGCTGCAGGGAAGCGGCGCCGGGTCGCGAACACCTCGCGGGCGTCGCACACGACCACGCGATAGCCGAGCACCTTGGCGACTCGCGACAGCGCGGCGGTGAAGTCGACGGCACCGAAGATCCACATCTGCGGAGGGGGCGCCCAGCTCTCGATGAACACCGACAGCGTCGGGGCGTCGGCGAGGTCTTCGGGGGTGGTCTCGCCGGTCGGCCCGTAGTGGCGGATGCCGGACCTGCCGGCCTCGAGCTCGGCCAGCGCGTCGCGAGCCACGATGCGATCGAGCTCGGGATGGCCGAGGGTGCCGATGGGCGCGTCGTCGGGCGTGACGAGCAACTTGGCGCTCACCGCCGGCGCGTCCGCCCGGCTGTCGTCGATGATCGTGGCCAGGGCGGTGGGCAACTGGTCGCGCAGGCGCGAGCGCAAGGTGGAGTAGACCGTCATCGCCGGGTCACCAGTCGAGGGCCTCGAGGTAGAGCCGGATCGTGCCGCCGCAGGTGAGCCCCACGGCGAAGGCCTCGTCGTCGCTGTAGCCGAAGCTGACGATGCCCGGGCGGCGCTCGCCGTGGAGCACCCCGAGGGCCTCGCTCACGACGGCCCCCTCGACGCAGCCGCCGCTGACACTGCCGGCCACCTCGCCGCGCTCGTTGACCGCCATCGCCGCGCCCGGGTCACGTGGGCCCGAGCCCTCGATGTCGACCACTCGGGCGACCGCCACGCGCAGCCCGTCGGCCCTCCAGCGGTCGATGTCGTCGAAGAGTTCACGCATGATGTTCCGTCCCGGTGAGGCTGTGAGCCGAGATGGTGGCGGCGAGGTGCTCCATCGCCTCCACCGAATGCCCTTCCACGAAGGCATCAACATACGGCAGCGCCGCCGCCATTCCGCGGGCGAGGGGCGCGTAGCCAGGGGTGACCTTCAGCGGGTTCACCCAGATGATGCGGTGTGTGATGCGGTGCAGCCGGGCCATCTGCTCCGCCAGCAGCTCGGGGTCGCCGCGGTCCCAGCCATCGGAGAGGATGACCACGATCGCCCCGCGACCCATGCCGCGCACGCCCCACTCGTCGTTGAAGCGCATCAGGCACTCGCCGAGCCGGGTGCCACCGCTCCAGTCGACGACGCGCTCGCTCGCGCGCTGCAGGGCGCGGTCGGGGTCGCGGCTCGACAGCTCACGGGTCACCCTCGTGAGCCGTGTGCCGAGGGCGAAGGCCTCCACGCGCTGGCGCCCTGCGACGGCGGCCTGGACGAAGCGCAGCAACCCCCGGGCGTAGGGCTCCATCGAACCGCTCACGTCGAGCAGCAGCACGAGCCTGCGCATCCGCTCACCCGGGTCGCGCCAGTGCCGGCGCACGGGCTCGCCGCCGGCGCGCAGCGAGGCGCGCACGGTGGCGCGCAGGTCGGGTCGGCTGCCACGACGGTGCGACCGGAGCCGGAACGAGCGTCGCGGCGGCCCTGCGAAGCGCAGCCGCGTCATGATCGTCTGGGCCTCGGCCAGCTCGGTGTCGCTACAGGCGGCGAAGTCCTTGGTGCGCAGCACCTCGACTGCCGAGAAGCGCAGGTGGAGCACCGGGTCGTCGCTGGCCTCCCCGCCGTCCGTGCCCCCGTCGTCGCCGGAGTCGTCGTCGACGGCGAGGGTGATCGACACCGGTTCGTCGGCCTGCTCGTCGGCCCCGGTGGCCGTGCGCCGCTCCCAGAACACGGCGAAGGCCCGGTCGTAGAGCGGGATGTCCTCCGGGCGCTGGACGAGCGTGCACCGTCCGGCCCAGTAGACCTGGTCGCGGTCGTCGACCCCGGTCAGCCCGAGCGCCTCGCCGAAGTCGAGCACCCTGCCGATCGGGACGGCGAGCCCCAGTCGGCGCAACAGTCGGGCGAAGGCCACGGCCACCCGTGCGCCCTGGTCGGCCGAGCCGTCGGACGGCGTGTCGGCGAGCAGGTGGGCGTCGACCATCAGCCGTGGAAGGCGCCGCGCTCGAAGGCTTGCTTGACGATGTCGGCGAGGCCGTGCTGCTGGCGGACCTTGTCCTGGTCCTCGCGGTACTTGAGCACGGCACCGAGGGTGACATCGACGGTGTGCTCGTCGAGCTCGCTCACGCCGAGCGCGGCGAGCGCCGTCGCCCAGTCGATCGTCTCGGCGACACCCGGTGGCTTGTAGAGGTTCTTCTGGCGCATCGCCTCGACGGCGGCCGCGACCTGACGGGCGAGGGGCTCGACCACGTGGGGCACGCGCATCTGGACGATGCGGACCTCGCGGTCGAACGTCGGGTGCTCGACCCAGTGGTAGAGGCAGCGCCGCTTCAGCGCGTCGTGGACGTCGCGTGTGCGGTTCGAGGTGAGGATGACGATCGGTGGTCGCGCCGTGGTGAACACACCGAGCTCGGGGACGGTGATCTGGTAGTCCGACAGCACCTCGAGCAGGTAGGCCTCGAACTCGTCGTCGGCGCGGTCGATCTCGTCGATCAGCAGCACGGGTGGGCGCTCGCTGCGATGGTCGACCGCCTGCAGCAGCGCTCGCTTGAGCAGGTACTTCTCCTGGTAGAGCTGGTCCTCGAGCGCGCCCGTGCCCAGTTGGTCGGCCTCGCCGGACGCCTCGGCGGCGCGCAGGTGCAACAACTGGCGCGAGTAGTCCCAGTCGTACACCGCCTGGGCGGCGTCGATGCCCTCGTAGCACTGCAGCCGGATCAGCCGACCACCGGTCCAGCGACTGAGCACCTTGGCCACCTCGGTCTTGCCGACGCCGGCCTCGCCCTCGAGCAGCAGCGGTCGCTTCAGCGACAGGGCGAGGAAGATCGCGGTGGCCAGGCCCTCGTCGGCCAGGTAGCCGTGCGCGGCCAGGGCGGTGGAGACCTCGTGGGGGAGCGACGAGCCGGACATCGCTCCCAGGTTAGAGGTGCTGCCATGCTGGAACCCCATGGAGGTCGCACGCGTCGTCCGGGTGCACGCCCCGCAGGTCACCACGCTCGAGGGCGTGGTCGAGCCGTCGAACGGATCGGTGCGCCACGTGCCGCTCGCTCGCGACGAGGCCGGCACCTGGAGCGGCGTGCTGCGTGGTGCGGTGGGCGACCGATACTGGCTGTCGGCCGACGGGTCTGCGCAGCTGCTCGACCCGGCAGCCGACGACGTCGTGCTCGTCGACGGCCGACCCGTCTGCCGGCTGCGCGGGCCGTGGCCCTCTGGCGAGCGGCTCGGAAGGTCCGTCGAGCTGCCCGTCGTCTACGAGCTGCACGTGCGCGGGTTCGGCCGCACCTTCGGCGGAGTCGCGGCGAGGCTCGGCCAACTGGCCGAGCTGGGGGTCGACGTGATCGAGCTCATGCCGGTGCACCCGTTCGACCATCGGGACAACTACTGGGGCTACATGCCCACCGTGTGGGGCGCGGTCCACCGTGGGTACGCCGATGGCGACGACCCGGCGGCGGAGCTCGCCGGCCTGTGCCGGGCGGCGCACGAGGTCGGCATCGCCGTCTGGCTCGACGTGGTCTTCAACCACACCGGCGAGGGCGACGAGTCACATCCGGCGCGCACGTTGCGTGGGCTCGATCGCGCCGGGTCGTACCTGCACCGAGCCGATGGCACGCTCGTCGACGACAGCGGCTGCGGCAACACGGTCGACGTGCGCAGCCCGGTGGTGCAGCACCTCGTGCTCGAGGCGCTCGAGCGCTTCGCCGCGCTCGGTGTCGACGGGTTCCGGTTCGACCTCGCCACGATCCTCACCGGCGACGGCGGAGCCTTCGTGCGTCGGCTCGGCGACTGGGCCGAGGCCCGTGGGGTGCGGCTCGTCGCGGAGGCGTGGGACCTGGCCGCCTACCAGGTCGGCCCGGGCTTCCCGGACCAGCGCTGGGCGCAGTGGAACGACCGCTTCCGCGACGACGTGCGCGGGTTCCTGCGCGGTGAACCAGGCCTGGTGCCGGCCATGGTGCAGCGGGTCGCGGGGAGCCCGGAGCTGTTCCCCGACGACCCGGCGCGCAGCGTGAACTTCGTGACTGCGCACGACGGCTTGACGCTCCACGACCTGATGTCGGTGACGAGCGATCGGCACCGCTCGTGGGACTGCGGGGACGAGCTCCGGCCGCAGATGATGCGCAACGCCTTCGTCGTGCTGCTGCTGTCGGCGGGGACGGCGATGTTCGTGATGGGTGACGAGCACGCGCGTACCCAGCACGGCCACGACAACCCGTACGACGTCGACGGACCACTGTCGTGGGTCGACTGGTCGCGCGCCGAGCAGTGGCACGAGCTCACCGAGACGGTGCGGGCGCTGATCCGGATCCGCCGGCGCGTGGCGCGCGCCCTGCGTCGCTCCGGTGTGCGCTGCTACGGCGTCGACGGTCCCCCGGACCTCCACCATCACTCGCATTCGTTGGCGTGGGCGACCGACGGTCTCTACGTGATGGCCAACATGTGGTGGGAGCCGCTCACCTTCACGGTGCGTGAACCGGGGCGTTGGTGCTCGCTGCTGTCGACCGTCGATGGCCGCGAGCACGTCTGGGCGGGCGGTGCCGACGAGCACGGGTTGGCTACGGTCACGGTGCCGCCACGGTCGATCACCGTGCTCTGCGGCGAGGAGGAGCGCCGGTGATCGTCGACATCCAGCTGAACCCCGCGGTCGAGCCGTGGCCACGGTTGATCGAGGGCGTGCTCGCTGCCGAGGAGGCCGGCTTCGGCACCGTGTGGGTCTACGACCACTTCGACGGCAGCATGCTGCGCGGCACGTCGATGATCGAGTGCTTCACCCTGCTCGGCGCGTACGCGGCGCGCACCACGCGCATCGGCATCGGGCCGATGGTGGTCAACGTGGCCAACCGCAACCCCTACGTGATGGCGATGTCGGCACTGTCCGTCCAGCACATCAGCGGGGGAAGACTGCGGCTCGGTGTCGGAGCCGGCGCGGCTCCCGGCACTCCGTGGTCGGCCGAGCACCGGATGTTCGGGATCGAGCTCGGCGCGACGTTGCTCGAGCGCCATCATCGGTTCGAGCAGGCGCTCGACGTGCTCGACACGTTGCTCGCGTCACCGCGGCCTGCGGAGCTGGCCTCGTTCCCGCGTGCCGAGGTGCGCCCGCCGGTGGTGGCCGGGGTGAACAGCGTCCCGCTCGCCGAGCTCGTCGGCCGGCGTTGCGACGGCATGCACGTCCGCGCCGCCCATCCGGACCTGGCCGAGCTCATCGACGCGGCGCGCCGGGCGCGCGCCGCGTCGCCATCGTCCGAGCGAGCCTTCGACGTGTCCGTGTGGACCCACTGGGACGCCGGCTTGGCCGATCCCGACCATCCCCGCCGTGGGTCGTGGGCCGCGCTCGGGGTCGACCGCCTGATCCTGACCTGCCTCGATCCGTTCGACCTCGACGCAGTGGCCGGGTTCTTCCGCGGCTGAGCAGCGCGTCGTCAGAGGTAGTGCAGCTCGCGCGCGGCGCGCTCGAGCTCGTCGCGGAAGGCGGGGTCGGCCACGTCGATGAGCGCCCGTGTGCGCTCGCGCACCGTGCGTCCGCGCAGCTCGGCGATGCCGTGCTCGGTGACCACCATGTCGACGGTGTTCTTCGGTGTGGTGACGGCGTCGCCCGGGGCGAGTTGGGGCACGATCCGGCTCAGCTCGCCGTCGCGTGCGGTCGACTGCAGGACGATGAAGCTCTGCCCGCCTCGGCTGTAGGCCGCGCCCCGCGCGAAGTCGGCCTGGCCTCCCGACGACGAGTAGTAGCGGCCGTGGATCGTCTCGCTCGCGCACTGGCCGAGGAAGTCGACGGCGAGGGTGGCGTTGATGGAGACGAAGTTCGAGTCGCGCGCGATCACGCGCGGGTCGTTCACGTAGCGCGCCGGCCACATCTCGATCGTCGGGTTGTCGGCCAGGAAGTCGTAGAGCCGTTGGGTGCCGAGGGCGAACGTGCCGATCGCCTTCAAGCGGTTGTTGGTCTTGTGCACGCCGTTGACGACACCGGCTTCGATCAGGTCGATGATCCCGTCGGAGATGAGCTCGGTGTGGATGCCGAGGTCGCGGTGCGCGCCGAGGTGGCCGAGGACGGCGTTGGGGATCGCGCCGATGCCCGCCTGGATGGTGGCTCCGTTGGGGATCCGCTCGGCGACGCGGCGGCCGATGGAACGGTCGAGCTCAGTGGGTCGTGTGGGCTCGACGGTGACGAGCGGGTAGTCGGCGTCGATCCAGCCGGCGATCTGCGACACGTGGATCTGGTTGCGGCCCGAGGTGCGCGGCATCTGCGCGTTGACCTCGACGACGAAGGGCGCCCGGCCGATGAAGCTGGCGGTGTAGTCGGCGCAGACACCGAGCGAGAAGTTGCCGAACCGGTCCGGTGGCGACACGGCGGCGAGCACGAGCGGCCGGTGGGCGCGTGTGCGGATGAGCTCGTAGACCTCGGAGAAGTGGTTCGGCACGAGGTCGACGGTGCCCTCGTGGAAGCGCGGCCGGGTGATGTGCGACAAGAAGTACGACACGTGCCGGAGCCGGTCACCGAATGCGCCGTGCAGGGTCGGTCGGTCGTGCAGCGCATGCATCTGGTGGATGGTCACGCCGTCGAGCCGGTCGGCGGCCGCCTCCACGGCATCGAGCAGCAGTCGCGGCTCACCGTTCGCGATCGGGACGATGATCTGGGTGTCGGCGTGGATGTGCTCGAGCACGTCCGACGCCGACTGCAGCCGGGTCGCAGCGAGCAACTCGGCCGTGGCGGTCATGAGTCGAAACCGAGGCCGAACTTGTCGAGGCCGCGGAGCCAGAGGTTGCGCTTGCCCGTGCGGTCTTCCCGGTCGAGTGACCAGCGCGTGGCTTGGATGCCCACGAACCGGAACGGCTCGGGCGGGAAGGGGAGGGGCTTCTCGCGCACGAACTGGGTCTGGGTGGCCACCGAACGACGGCCGTCGAGCAGGTCGAGCATGACCTCACCGCCGAAGCGTGCCGAGGAGACACCGAGGCCGGTGTAGCCGAGCGCGTAGGCGACGCGACCTTGCCACGCCTGGCCCCAGAACACGCAGAACCGGCTGCAGGTGTCGATCGCCCCGCCCCACAGGTGGGTGAACTTGAGGCCCTCGAGCTGCGGGAAGGTGTCGAAGAAGTGCTTGCTGAGCTTGGCCCATGTCTCCGGCCGGCTCTCGAGCTCGGCGGTCACCTTGCCGCGCCAGTAGTAGACGGCGTCGTAGCCGCCCCACAGGATGCGGTTGTCGCTCGTGAGACGGTAGTAGTGGAACTGGTTGGCGATGTCGGACAGGCCCTGGCGGTTGTCCCACCCGATCTCGGCGAGCTGGGCTTTCGAGAGCGGCTCGGTGACCATGCAGTAGTCGTAGACCGGGGCGATGTAGTGCCCGATGCGCGAGAGCAACGGCTTGAAGGCATTGGTGGCGAGCGCCACCTTGCCGGCACGGATGCGCCCGAGGGGCGTGGTGACCATCACGCCGACGCCGTCGCGCTCGAGGGACGTGGCCTTGGTGTCTTCGTAGATCCGCACACCGAGCGACATCGCTGCAGTCTTCAGCCCCCACACGAGCCGCGCCGGGTCGACGAGCGCGGCGCGGTCGCGGCGCCACAGGCCACCGGTGTAGGTGGGCGAGTTGACCTGCTGGCGCACGGCCTCGCTGTCGAGCCACTCCACCTTGTGCCCGCGGTTGCGCAGCTGGTGGAAGTCGTCGCGCAGCTCGTCGAGGTAGGACGGCGAGTGGAAGGTCGTCGCCACGTCGACCACGCCCGTGCGCTCGTAGTCGCAGTCGATGTTGTAGCGCGTGATCGCATCCTCGATCGCGTTGAGGTTCTGGAGGCCGAGCTCTTCGAGCAGGTCGATCTCCTCGGGGAACCGGTCGAGGCCGTTGGCCACGCCATGGGTGAGGCTCGACTCCATGAAGCCGCCGTTGCGGCCGCTCGCCGCGGATCCGATCTCGTGCGCGTCGATGAGCACGATGTCGCGCGACGGGTCGCGCTCTTTGGCGATGATCGCCGTCCAGAGCCCGGTGTAGCCGCCGCCGACGATGCACAGGTCGCAGGTCTCGGTCCGCACGAGCGTGGGGTTGCTGTCGGGCTCGTCGTGGTCCTCGTACCAGTAGGGGTACGGGTCGGCGTCAGCGATCGCGTCGAGATGGAAGTCCTCGATGCCGTCCTGGTCGTGTTCGATTGTCATGGTGGATCACCGTCCGATGGCCGAGGATACCGTCGGTGCGTGCGCCCTGCGCGCGGCCGGGTACCGTCGGGGCATGGACCTCGGACTCCAGGGACGGCGAGCGGCGGTGGCCGCAGCATCGGCAGGGCTCGGCTTCGCGTCGGCGGCGGCGCTCGCTGCGGAAGGTGTGCGCGTCGTGATCTGCGGTCGCGACCGCGGGCGGATCGACGACGCCGCAGCCCGGATCGGCCACGGCTGCGTGCCGCTGGTGCAGGACGTCTCCGACGCGCGTGGCGGCGAGGCGTTCGTGGCCGCCGCCGCGGAGGCGCTCGGCGGCCTCGACATCGTCGTGGCCAACGGAGGTGGACCCGCCCCGGGCACCTTCGCCTCGACCCCGGTCGAGGCCTACCCGTCGGCGCTCGACCTGAGCCTGCTCAGCGTCGTGGGCATGGCCAAGGCTGCGATCCCGGCGATGCAGGAGCAGCGTTGGGGGCGGTTCGTCGCGATCACCTCGCTGTCGGTCCGCCAACCGATCGCCACGCTCATCCTGTCGAACACGGCGCGGGCCGGGGTGACCGGGTTCTTGAAGACCGTGGCGCGTGAGGTCGCCGGTGACGGAGTGACGGTGAACAGCGTGCAGCCTGGGCTGCACGACACCGACCGGGTCACGTCGCTGTACGGATCGTCGATCGACTCGGTCGCGCAGGGCATCCCTGCGGGCGTGCTCGGCAGCGCGGCCGACTTCGGCGCCGTGGTCGCGTTCCTGTGCAGCGAGCAGGCGCGCTTCGTCACCGGGTTGCAGCTGCACGTCGACGGTGGGGCGTACGCCGCGCTGCAGTGAGCCGCCCGGTCAGGGCAGCGTCTGCAGGTCGAACTCGGCGAGATCCGGTGCGAACGTCGCCACCTCGGCGATGCGCTCACGTCGCAGCACGACGAGGGTGAGCGCCGTGTCGTGGTCGACCTCGACCGGCAGCTCGAGGCGGCGAGCGGCCCGATGGTGCTGGCCGGCGACGTGGATCGTCTCGACAGGTGCGAACAACTGCTGGCGGACCTCGTCGGCCGGGGCCACCTCGCTCAGGTGGTCGGAGCGGGCGCGGAGACGGCGCGCGTTGCGCCGGTAGCGCTCGACGAGCTCGCGGTAGGCGCTCGCGGCGCGTGCGCCGGCGGGATGCGCCGGGTCGGCGAGCGCGGCGAGGAACGACCGGGCGAGCAGGACGGTGGGTGGGGTCATCGACCTCATGCGCCGACCTCGACGGGGCCCTCAGGAGCTGGTCCGACTGCTGCGCCGCCCCGGTCGCCGAGGGCGGCCAGGGCCCGGTCGGCGCGCGTGGCGCGCTGGCGGCGCTCCATCCGGTTCCAGAACAGGAACGACCCACCGACGATCGCCCAACCGACCAGGCCGTCGATCACCCAGTGCTCGGCGAAGTAGACGAGCGAGGTGAGCATCACGGCCGGGAACAGCAGCATCAGCGCCTTGGCCCAGCGTCGGGTGACCATCGGCAGGAAGAAGGCCGGCACGAACAGGGCGAACCCGGCATGCAGCGAGGGCATCGCGGCAACGCCGTTGGCCCAGTCGAGGGCGTTGTTCCAGTCGTGGACGAAGCCGTAGAAGCCGAGGTCCTGGAAGCCCTTGGCCGTGTGCCGGTCGAGCGGTGGCAGCGCCTGGTAGGGGTACTTGCTGCTCGCCGCCATCCACGGTGGGATGGTGGGAAGCAGCACGAACGATGTGCAGGCGACGGCGAGCAGGGTGGCGAAGCGCTTCATGAAGCGGACCCACTGCACTCGGTTGGTGGCCCAGAGCAGGCCGAGGGCGACGACCGGCAACCAGAAGTGCGTGTAGTACGTCATCGAGGCGATCTGGTCGTACCAGCGCACGACCCCGCGGTCGTAGAAGCGCTCCTGCAGCCACACCGTCGGCTCGGTGCCGAGGAACATGATCCGGTCGATCGAGCGCACCGAGTCGAGTTGCAGGGGCATGCCCAAGCGGTCGGCCACACCGCGGGTCATCTCGTAGGCGAACCACATGGCGCAGTAGCAGGCTGCGTCGACGACGAGCTGCGCCCAGCGCCGCCAGGGTCGGCCGAGGTTGGCGCACAGCAGGAACAGCCCGAGTGCGGTGGCGACGGAGATGCGGTCGGTGACCAGGCCCTGGTTGCGCGTCCACCAGACGTAGAGCAGGCCGTAGCCGGCCATCAGCGCGAGACGCACGAGGTGGAACGGATCCATCGGCACGAACCGGCGCAGCACCCAGCGACCGTCCGCGGTGCGCGCGGACGGTGGTGTCTCTGGGCTGTGCGGCACCTGGGCCCCGGCGAGCATCGCCGAGAGGTTACCGAGGGTTCATGCCCAGTTCATGTCGTCCGTCAGCGGCAGCGCCCGAGACGGATCGACGGGTGCGAGCCCGTGGAGGATCGCGGCGATGGTCTCGACGCCGTCGACGAGGCGTGGCCCAGGCCGGACCACGAGCCCGTTGGCATCGATCGCCCAGACGGGGCAGTCCGTCGCCAGGCGGCGGCGGACCTCGATGGCTTGCTCGCGGGCTCCCTCGACGTCGTAGCCGCACGGTGCGACGAGCACGATGTCGACACCATCGCGCACGGCGGCGTTCACCTCGTCCCACGTGGTGGCCGTCGATCGCTCGCCCGCAGCGGCCGGCCCGGCGGAGCCACCTGCGCGGGTGACGAGCTCGGGCACCCAATGCCCGGCGAGGAAGGGCGGGTCGACCCATTCCACGACGAGCGCTCGCGGCCGGTGGTGGGCGGCGGGGTCGGCGACGGCCACGGCGACGTCGTCGAGGCGCTGTCGCAGCGTGGCGACGAGGTCATGGCCGCGTTGGGCCACGCCGCAGCGCTCGGCGACCGTGATGATCGAGGTGAGCACGTCGTCGAGGGTGTGGGGATCGAGGGTGACCACGTCGGCGGTGCAGCCGAGCTCGCGTGCGGCGTCGTCGACCGAGGCGCTCGGCAGGGCGCAGACACGGCACAGGTCCTGGGTGAGCACGACGTCGGGCGCGCAGGCGGCGAAGCGGTCGCGGTCGAGGTGGTAGAGGTCGCGCCCGGCGGCGAGCTCGGCACGCACCAGGGCGTCGATCCCGCCCGGGTCGAGCCCGTGCGTCTCGAGGCCTCCCACCACGACGGCCCGACCGGCGCGGATGTCAGCGGGGTGGTCGCACTCGAAGGTCACCCCGACGAGCTGGTCGACGAGGCCGAGGGCGACGACGATCTCGGTGGCTGACGGCAGCAGCGAGAAGATGCGCTTAGGAGCAGTGTGGCCGATCGGGGGCGCGCGCACACGACCGGCCGGTGCCGGGACGCGGCCAGGGGGGGGCGAGACGCGGGGGGCCGCCACGCGGCGGGCCCCCGTTCGCGGTCGGTCCCGACAGGCGGGATCGACTCAGGCGCTGGCCTGCTCGAGCGCCCGGCGCACGAGCACCTTGGCGAGGTGCACGCGGTACTCGGGCGTGGCGTTGAGGTCGCTCTGCGGTTCGGCCTCGGCAGCAGCCTGCTCGGCGGCATCGGCGATCGACGCCCCGCCCGCGAGGGCAGCGCTCCCGCTCGAGGCCAGAATCGGCCCCGAGCCCAAGTTGACCAGGGCAACGCAGCTGTCGCCGTTTCGCCGCC
>DAINND010000057.1:0-12847 GCA_036736065.1 Ilumatobacteraceae bacterium | reverse complement strand
CCTTCCACGATCCCGGTCGCACATCGGCACGGGTTATGATCGCCACCTGACCGTCGCGGTCGGCGCGCTGGGCCGGCTCGAGCAGGCCGAGCACGTCGACGCCACGCCAGGCGCCGTGGCCACCAGCGCCGCGCAGGTGCACGCTCCACACCTCGTCGGCCGCTGCCCAGCGGTCGGCCATCGAGGCTTCGAAGTCGGCCAGCGACGCCGCATCGCGCCACACCGCGAACAGCGCCGTGCGGCGCAGGTCGGCGCCGGGGCCGGTGTCGCTGCCGGCACCCGTGCCGAGGAGGCGCCAGAACACCAGCCCCGGCACCTTGCGCAGGCGCCCCCTGTCGAGGCCGAGCCGCGCCAGGGCCCGAACCCGACTCGAGGTCCGGACGAGGTGGAAGCTGGCGATGCAGTGCGGCGTCGGATCCGTCACGGTGCCAGCATGGCAGTCGTGGCGGTCGTCGTGACAGTGCTGATCGGGTACCTGCTCGGCTCGATCCCGATCGCCAGGTTGACGACGGGTCGCGACCTGCGCACCGTCGGCGACGGCAACCCCGGCTACTGGAACGCGAAGGAGACCGTCGGCAAGCGGGCCGCAGTGCCCGTGTTCGTCGGCGATGTCGCCAAGGGCGCGATCGCCGCCGGTGTGGGTCTGCTGCTCGCCGCCGAGGGTGACTGGTGGATCGGCTACCTCGGCGGCCTCGCCGCGATGGTCGGCCATGCGTGGCCGGTGTTCGACCGGTTCCGCGGCGGGCGCAGCGTGCTGTGCTTCGTGGGGGCGATCTGCGTGCTGTCGCCGCTCACCGCCCTGATCGCTGTGGGTGTGCTCGCCGCGGTCTTCGCTGCCACGCGGTCGTTCGCCTGGGGCGCGCGAGCCGGTGTGTTCGCCGTGCCCTTCGTGCAGCTCGTCGTCGACGGGCCCTACCGCACGGCGATGACCGGTGTCCTGATGACGTTCATCGGACTGCGCTTCGCCCAGGCGGCAGTGGCAACTCGCCGCTCACGTGCTGGACTGAGGCCATGAGCCGCGATCCACGCCTCGACCCCGCCGAGGTCGCCGCCCTCGACGGGCTGGCCGACTGGCAGCTCGTCGAGCACAGCCTCGTCGCCACCTTCCGAGCACGCTCGTTCACCGCCGGCGGGCAGCTGGCGGCAGCGATCGCCGCAGCGGCCGATGCCGCCGACCATCACCCCGACGTCGACCTGCGCTACCCCGGGCTGGTGCGCGTGCTGCTGACCACCCACGACTCCGGTGGCCTGAGCCGCCGCGACGTCGACCTGGCGCGCACGGTGTCGGGCCTGGCCGTGAGCGCCGGGGCCGTCGCCGTTCAGCCGTAGGAGCGGCCGCGCCACACATGGCGCCGGCCGAGCAGCGGTCGGGCCACACCGGTCGCGACAGCGGCCACCGCAACAGGGTCGGCGAGCGGCGACAGCGCGTATGCCGTCCGGTGGGCGCGGCTCGGCAGGTCGTAGGCCGGTGCCGTGCCCCCCAGCGTGCCGAGCCGGGTGACGAGCAGCACCAGGTCGATGGCATCGGCGCGACGGGTGAGCAGGCGCAGCACGGGCAGTGCCTGGGCGAGCCCCAGCACGGCGAGGTCGACGAGCTGACGGGCAGGTGGCTCGGCGCCCGGCAGCGCCAGCGAGCGCCCCCAGCCACGCCACGTGTGGCCGAGGTCGTCGAACATGCGTGTGGTGAGCAGATCGGCGCCGTCGAGCATCGCCACCATCCAGCCCTGCCCGGCCAGGTGGCGGGCGAGGGCGACGTCTTCCACCACCTGCCCGGCGACCGGTGCCAGCCCGCCCGCGGCGACGAGGTGCTCGCGCTGGGCGGCCATGCACTGGCCGTTGGCCAGCACCCGCTCGGGCGCCACCGGGGCGGTGCTGCCCGCCGGGCCGAAGCGGTGCACCAGGGTGGTGAGCATCGCCGCGTGCAGCCAGGCGACCCCGGGGGCGGGGCACTCGAACCGCCCGCCGACGGTGGCCAGGTCGAGGCCGTCGGCGAGCGCCCGCGCCACGAGGGCGCTCGGCAGCTCCGGCGTGGGCCGGGTGTCGGCGTCGAGCATCACCACCCACTCACCCCGTGCCGCCTCGAGGCCCTGCTGCAACGCCCAGGCCTTGCCCGCCCAACCCGTGGGCAGCGGCCGCCCGGTCAGCACACGGGCCCCACCGGCGGCGGCGACCTGGGCGGTGGCGTCGCGACTCTCGTCGTCGACCACCAGCACCTCAGACACCCCGGGCGCATCGCGCAGCGCAGCGAGCAAGGGACCGATGCGCGCCGCCTCGTCGCGGGCGGGCACCACCACGCTGATCGTCGGCAGGTCCGTCGGCGCCGGGGCGGGTGCCGGCCGCAGCGGTGGCCGACGACGCGCCGCCATCGCCACCCGGCGCAGCACGACGACCGCCGCCACCAGCCGGGCGAGCGTCAGCAGCGACGGCCGCGGCACCAGCCGCCTCATCGCAGGTCGTCCGCGACGAGGTCGGCCACGATGCGCGCGCTCATCGTCACCAGCGGCAGGCCGCCGCCCGGATGGCTGCTGCCACCGACGAGGTACAGGCCGCGCCGCGACCCGCGGTTGCCGGGACGTACGAAGGCGGCTCGGCGCCCGTTCGACGAGGTGCCGTAGATCGCTCCGCCGGGCGACCGGAAGCGGTCCTCGAGGTCGAACGGCGTGATCGTCTCGACGAGCTCGGCCCGGTCGCGCAGCTCCACCCCGTGGCTCGCCAGGCGGTCGAGCACGAGGGTGGCCATCGATTCGCGGTCGACGTCGACGGCCGGCGGGGTGTTCACCAGCAGGAACCAGTTCTCGCAGCCCGCCGGGGCCTGCGACGGATCGGTCACCGAGCTGACGCAGGCGTAGATCGTCGGGTCGTCGGCACACTGCCCGGCGGCGAGCTGGTCGAACTCGGCCCGGTAGTCGTCGCTGAACCAGACGTTGTGGTGGGCGATGCCCGGTGTGGTGCCGCGGGCGCCCACGAGCACCACGAACCCGCTCGTCGACAGCGTGGCCCGCTGCACGCGCCGAAGGGCCTTCGCGTCCGGCAGCAGGTCTCGGTAGAGGTGGTGGGCGTCGGCGTTCACCACCACCACGTCGGCGTCGAGGTGGGTGCCGTCGTCGAGCAGCACGCCGTCAGCCCGGCCGCCGATGCGCGCATCGGTGGTGATCGCCACGACCTCGGTGTTGCAGCGGATCTCCACCCCGGCGCGCTCGGCGACGCGGACGATCGCCGCAGCCAGCGTGCCGAGGCCGCCCATCGGGTACCAGCACCCGAACTGCTGCTCGATGCCAGGGATGCACCCGAGCGTCGCGGGTGCATCGTACGGCGACGACCCCGAGTAGGTGGCGTAGCGCCCGGCCCACTGCACGAGGTGCGGGTCGGCGAACTGGCGCGAGGCGGCGTCGTGCAGGGTGCGCAGCGCGTCGATGGCGGTGATGTCGCGTGGGCTGCGCAGGCGCCGGACCAGCGACACCGGCCCGCTCATCGGCCCGGCGAAGAAGGTGCGCTCGCTCACCTCCCAGATCCGCCGGCCGCGCTCGACCCACTCGGCATAGCCCTGCGCATCGCACCCCGCGTCGGTCACCGTCAGGCGGAAGCCGTCGCGCCAGTGGTACTCGAACTGCGGGTCGAGCCGCACCAGGTCGACCTCGTCGGCCAGGGTGGTGCCGACCAGGCGGAACAACTCGTCGAAGACGTGCGGCAGGGTGACGAGCGAGGGTCCGGTGTCGAACAGGTAGCCGTCGCGCTCGCGCACGGACAGCTTGCCGCCGGCGACTTCGTTGCGCTCGAGCACCAGCACCCGGTGCCCGGCGGCGCGCAACCGGATCGCCGCGGCGAGGCCGCCGACCCCGCCGCCGACCACCACCACGTCGCGCCCGGCAGGGCGGCCGGCATCAGCCACGGTTGCCCCCGACCCTCCAGTGCCGCTGGGCGAGCAACCGGCGCGCAGCCAGTACCGCAACGGGCAGCATGCCGAGCCCGCCGACCGCGGCCACCACCCGGTCGCGGAAGAACACGGCGAACCCGAGGGTCTCCATCGCCGCCATCACGCCGTACTCGGCGACGAGCGCCGGATCGGGTGCCTCCGTGCCGGTGCGGGAGCCGTCGACCGGCAACGTCAGCTC
The DNA here is from genome assembly GCA_036736065.1 of Ilumatobacteraceae bacterium. Taxonomy (GTDB): domain Bacteria; phylum Actinomycetota; class Acidimicrobiia; order Acidimicrobiales; family Ilumatobacteraceae; genus VFMC01. The sequence continues at coordinate 8,735 of DAINND010000057.1, read as the reverse complement.
GAGCAGGGCCATCACCCCGAGGCCGGTCAGCAGCCAGCCGACGTAGTTGCTGAAGGGGATGCCGCGGTACCGGCCGCGGCGGCGCCACGACCAGTAGCCCTCGCCCACCATCTGCGGATCGAGGAACAGGTCCCACGCAGTGAGCGCCGCAGCACCGAGCACGATGCGCGCCGCCCGGCTCGAGCGATGTCCGAGTGCGGCGTGCGCCGCCTCTCGCGCCGGCACCGCCATCGCGAACCAGGCTGCGGGCACGATCGCCGGCACGCCGCCCACCTGCGGGCGCAGCGCCCCCGTGTAGCCGTAGCCGCCGAACGGCCAGCCGGTGCGGGTGCCGATGCGCTCGACGAGCGCGGTCGACACCGCCACGCTGCCCTCCGCAGCTGCAGCCCGGCCAGGGCCCCAGCGACGGGCAGCGACCAACCCGGTGGTGGCGGCGAGGCCGCTCACCACCACGCTCGACAGCACCCTGCGCACCGGCCCACCGCGCCGGGCGAGCGGAGTGGCGATCATCCCCGCCAGGGTCACCCCGGCAGCGGCCGCGGCGGCGAGGTCGGCGCGCCCACCTCCCGGTGCGGGACGACCGGCCGTGGGTCGGCTCATCGCCGGAACGGTGACGTGAGCTTGGCGACCATCATCGCCTTCTCCGCCGTCGACACCCGGGCCCGCTTGGCGAACACGTCGTACTGCTGCTGCTCGATCTTGTCGAGGATGCGGCCGTAGAGCACACGGGCGGCGCCGATGCACTTCGACGACTGGGGCGGCAGCATCGCCAGGCCCAGGTCGGCCGACACGTACAGCTCGCGGCAGCGGGCGATCTCGAACTTCATCAGCTCGACGAACTCCGGCGTGCACCGCCGAGTGGCGAGGTCGACCCCGAACCGGCGCAGGTCCTGCTGCGGCACGTACTGCCGGTCGCGGTCGAGGTCCTCGTCGATGTCGCGCAGGAAGTTGGTGAGCTGGAAGGCGTTGCCCAGGTCACGGGCATGGGGCAGCGCCTCGGGCTGGAGCGGTTCGAGGATCGGCAGCATCATCTCGCCGATCACCGCCGCCGAACCGTCCATGTAGACGAGCAGGTCGTCCCACGTCTCGTAGCTCGACACGCTGAGGTCCATCGTCATCGAGCGCAGGAAGCGCCGGAAGCATTCGGTGTCGATGTCGAACGCCTTGACGGTGTGCACCACGGCCTTGAGCACCGGGTCGTCCGACCGGCCCACCTCGAGGTCGGCGAAGAACCGGTCGCCGAAGTCGGCCAACGCTCGGGCGCGCTGGTCGACAGGGGCCGGGCCGAGGTCGTCGACGATGTCGTCGGCGTACCGGCAGAAGCCGTAGAGCGCCCACACATGGTGCTGCTTCACCTTGGGCAGCACCTTGGTGCTCCAGTAGTAGGTGGTGCCGTAGCGCTTGTTGAGCTCCTTGCAGCGGGCGTAGCTCTCCTCGAGCGTCACTGCGCCGGCCCGACCGACGGCGCCCGGTTCGCCCGCCGCGCTCATCGACGGCGCTCCGCGTGCTGCTGCACCCGCTCGGCGGCGAGCTTGCCCGACACCAGCACCATCGGCACACCCACGCCCGGCAGGGTGCTCGACCCGGTGAACACCAGCCCCGGCACCCGCTTGTCGACGTTGTTCGGGCGGAACGGGCCGGTCTGGCGGAAGGTGTGGGCGAGGGCGCACGGCGTGCCGCGCTCCATGCCCATCGCCTCCCAGTCGAGGGGGTCGTAGATGCGCTCGACCTCGACGTCGGTGGGGTAGCCGAGGCCGGCCACTTTGGTGCGCAGCGACTCGACGATCCGGTCGCGCTCGCGGCCCCAGTCGATGCGGCCGTCGAGGTTGGGGGTCGGCTCGAGCACGTAGATGCTGCTGCAGCCCTCCGGTGCGAGCGACGGGTCGTCGAGCGAGTGGAGCGTCACCAGGATCGACGGGTCGGGCATGCGCACACCGTCGCGGATGAGCGCCCGGAACGAGCCGTCCCAGTCGTGGCCGAAGTGGATGTTGTGGTGCGCGGCGTCGGCCGGGGGCAGGCCCTTGACCCCGGCCACCCCCAGCAGGCAGCTCGGCGAGTACTTGCCGCGGCCCGCCACCCCCGGCGCCTCGACACCACCGAGCAGCGTTCGGTAGGCCACGGGCAGATCAGGGTTGCAGACGACTGCGTCGGCGGCGAGCCGCTCACCACCCTCGAGCTCCACACCGTTCACCGCACCGCTGCCGTCGCGCAGGATGCGCGTCACCGGGCTCGACAGTCGGATCGTCACACCGGCCTTCTCGACGGCTGCGGCCAACCCGGTCGCCATGGCGTGCATGCCGCCCTCGGGCACGAACACACCCTCGACGGAGTCCATGTAGGTGATGACCGCGTAGAGCGCCAGCGCCTCGTAGGGGGCCAACCCGGCGTACATCGACTGGAAGCTGAAGATCCGCTGGAGGCGCTCGTCGTCGAAGAAGCTGGCCACCTTGCGGCCGAGCTTGCCGAAGCCGCCGATGCGCACCAGCTCGAGACCGGCTCGCCACGGCTTCACCAGATCGAGCACCGAGTCGAAGTTGGCGTCGATGAAGTGGGCCATCTCGACGCGGTAGAGCCGCTCGAGCCAGTCGCAGAAGCGTCCGAAGGCCTCGGCCTCGCGGGCGTTGGCGAACTCGCGGATCTCCTGGGTCATCGCCTCGCGGCCGTGGCGGACGTGCAGCACCGCGCCGTCGGCGTAGACCGCGCGGTACATCGGGTCGACGGGCTTGACGGTGACGAAGTCGCTCATCTCCGCACCGGCCGCGGCGAAGGCGTCGGCGAGCAGGTTCGGCATGGTGAGCACCGTGGGGCCGTTGTCGAGGCGGTACCCCGCCTCGGCGATCATGCCGGCGCGGCCACCGGGGATGGGGTCGCGTTCGACCACGGTGACGGTGTGCCCCGACCGCGACAGGTGGGCAGCAGCGGACAGGCCACCGAGGCCCGCCCCGATCACCACCACGTGCAAGGGACGGCTGGTGCGGCTCATACCTGCCTCCAACTGACGTAGTGGGCGAGGGCGACGAGCTCGTCGCGTGCCTCGGGGGTGATCGCAGCGCGGCGTATCGCGTCGATGGCGTCGTCGGTGAGGCGGGTGATGGTGGCCTCGAGGTCGGCGAGCGCCCCGGTGTCGACCATCACCTGCTGGATGGCCGCCACCTCGGCGTCGGTGAGGTCGGGGCGGCCTACCCGGTCGAGCATGGCCAGCTGCGCCGGCGACGCTGCCTCGACCGCCCGGGCGAGCAGGGGGGTCGGCTTGCCCTCGCGCAGGTCGCCGCCCACCGGCTTGCCGGTGACGGCCTCCTCGCCGAAGGCGCCGAGCACGTCGTCGCGCATCTGGAAGGCATCGCCGAGCGGCAAGCCGTAGGCGCTCAGCTGCGGCTGCAGCTCGGCGCTGCGCTGCGGCGCGGCGAGCGCGGCGCCGAGGTGCAGCGGGCGCTCGATGGTGTACTTGCCGCTCTTGTAGCGGCAGATCCGTTCGGCCTTGTCGCGGCTGCGGTCGCCGCTGACCCCACCCAGGATGTCGAGCAGCTGGCCGATGTTCAGCTCGACGCGCAGCTCGTTCCAGATCGCCCAGGCCTCGGCGGGCGCCCCGGTCAGCAGCTGGTCGGCGTAGACGAAGGCGAGGTCGCCCACCAGGATCGCGATGCCCTCACCGAACCGGCGAGCTTCGCCCGCCCAGGCGCCGGTGCTGTGGTGGTCGGCGAACACGACGTGGGTGGTGGGGGCACCACGCCGGCTGGCGGCATCGTCCATCACGTCGTCGTGGAACAGCGCGAAGGCGTGCATCATCTCGAAGGCGCCACCGGCGTCGAGGACGGCCGGGTCGGCCGGGTCACCGCCGGCGCCGACGAACCCCCAGTAGGTGAACGCCGGGCGCAGCCGCTTGCCGCCGGACAGCACGAGCCGACCCACCTCGGCCAGCGGGGCGGCGAGGTCGGGGTCGAATGCCGTCCAACGCGCATACTCCGCGTCGATCAGGGCGCGCAGGCGGTCGTCGACACGCGCCGCGATGCCAGCGAGGGAGGGCGGCGGCGGCAGGGGGGATGGCACGAGTCGAGGCTAGGCCCGATCGGCCGTTCATGCCTCGCCGAGGTCGGCCACCACCTGGTCGATCTGCAGACGGGCCGAACCGATGCGGTCGCGGCAGAAGGCGATCAGCTCGGCAGCGCGGCGCACCTGCTCGGCGAGGACGTCGACGTCGACATCGGTGCGCTCGAGCCGGTCGAGGATCTGCTCGAGCTCGGCGATGGCCTCGGCGTAGCCGGACGCAGCGGGTGCGGTGCCAGGTGTGTCGGTCATGGTCGGGTCTCCTCGACGGTGCTGCGCGCGCTGCCGCTCGCGAACGTGGTGACGATGTGGGCCCCGGGCACGAGGGTGGAGGCGTCGCGCACCACCGAGCCGTCGGCAGCCCGCGTGATGCTCCACCCGCGGGCCATGGTGTGGACCGGGTCGAGCAGGCGAACCCGGGCGGCGATGCCATCGAGGTGTCGGGACTCCTGATCGACCCGGGGTGGCACGCGCCGCACGGCGGCTGCGGCCAGATCGAGCCGGCGAACGGCCCGACCGATGGCAGCGGGCGCAGCGAGCTCGCGCCGGGCCACCCGGCCCGCGAGGCGCTCACCGGCCCGATCGACGGCGCCGGTGGTGCGGTGGGCGATCGACGAGGCGAGATCGTCGAGATCGGCCGACCGCTCGCGCACGATCGCCTCGGACGCCCTGACGATGCCCGACCAGTGCTCCTCCGCCCGGGCCCAGGCAGCCCCGACCCGTTCGACGAGGGCAGCGGCACATGCCGTGGGTGTCTTCAACGCCAGATGCGCCACCTCGTCGGCGACGCTGCGGTCGGTCTCGTGGCCGAGGCCCGTGAACACCGGGAGTGGGCAGCGCGCAATGGCCAGCGCGACCGCCTCGTGGTCGAACGTCGCCAACTCGCTGCGCGCACCTCCACCGCGGATCACCACGACGGCGTCGAGGTCGTTGCGGTGGCCGAGGGCGCCGATCGCCCGGGCCAGCTGCGCTGGGGCAGCGTCACCCTGGACCCGGGTGTCGACGAGCAGCAGCCGGAAGCCGAGGCCGCTGCGCTCGATCTCGTGGCGGAAGTCGGCCCAGGCTGCGCTGTCGACGCTGGTGACCACCCCGACCCGCAGCGGCACCGCAGCGCGCGCTCGCTGCCGGTTGGCGTCGATCAGGCCGCTCTCGCGCAACCGCCGCAGCAGGTCGTCACGCTGCAGCGCGAGCTCACCGAGGGTGAACCGCGGGTCGATGTCGACCATCTTCAGGCCGAGCTGGCCGGACGGAGCGTAGAAGTCGAGGTGCCCGAAGATCCGCACGCGCAGACCGTCGGCGAGGCGCACACCGTTGGTGGCGAGCAGCGGCCGCAGCCGGGCGCGCACGTTGGCGAAGAACTGCACGTTGAGCACGGCCTTGGCCCCGTCGACGGTCTCGGCGAGGCGGAAGTACGCGTGCGGGCCGCGCTCGGACCAGCCCTGGATCTCGCCGCGGACCCACACGCCGTCGGAGAAGCTGCGCTGCAGCACGCCATTCACAGCGGCGGCCAGCTCACCGACGGAGTAGGTGTGCTCACCCGCGTCGTCGACTTCGAGGGCCAGCTGACTCATGCGCCGCCCACCTTAGGCCGAGCCCACCTCGACGGGCAGGGCGAGCTCTTCGCTGTCGCCGCCGCTGTTGGGGAGCCCGAGGCCCGGCAGGTCGGCGACGGCAACCCCTTCGGTGCGGCGGAGCTGCTCGATCTGGGCGAGCGGGCGCTCGAGCGCTCGGCGACGTGTGCCGGCCAGCTCGTCGAACGCCTTGCCCACCGAGTCGAGGCCCCGGCGGACCTTGTCGATCTGGTCGGAGTACTTCACCCACTGCTGGGAGAAGGTGCCGAGCAGGGCGAGGATCTCGCGACTGGTCTGCTCGACCACGAAGTTGTCGTAGGCCTGGCGGATGACACCGAGGAACGCGTAGAGCGTGAGCGGCGAGCACAGCACCACCCGGCTGCGCAGCGCGTCGTCGATCAGGCCGGGGTCGCTCTCGTGGATGAAGCCGGCCAACGACTCGTTGGGCACGAACATCAGGACGTTGTCGACCGCGGGGCGATCGTCCGTGGTCGCATAGTCACGCCGTGCCAGCTCGCGCACGTGGGCGCGGACATCGTTCAGGAAGAGCTGGCGCTCGCGAGCGCGGGCGTGGTCGGTCGTCGCAGCGAGGTAACGAAGGTACGCAGCCATCGGGAACTTGACGTCCATGAACAGCACATGGCCCTGTGGCAAGAGGAACGTGATGTCGGGGATGCCGCGGCCCTCGCCCGTCAGCCCGGTGCGAGCGATGTAGTTCACCCCTTCGTGCAGCCCGGCGAGGCGCAACACGTCGGCCACCATCCGCTCGCCCCACTGGCCGCGCACATTGGGGTTGGCCAGCGCCTCCCGCAGGTCCGCCGCGGTGCCCGCCAGGTGCCGCGTGGCGACAGCGTGGTCGTGCAGCGAGCGGTCGACCGCGCCGAAGCGCTCGGCCGTCGACTCGCCGAGGCGCTGCACCAGCGCGCCCAGCCGGGCGAGCTCGGTGCCGAACCGGGCGACATCGGCCGCTGCGTCGGGGCCCGAGCCACCCGGGGCGGACCCGCCGACGACAGCGCGGCGTGCGCCCACCGCCCAGGCGGCGACAGCGACGAGCACGAGCACGACGAAGGCGAGTGCAACGAGCGCGATGGTGGCAGGGGCGGCAGCGAGGAGGGGGATCACGGAGTGCACAACGTGATGATCGCAATGGGGTGTGACACGGCAGGAGGTGCCGCCCTGGCTCAGCGGGTGACCTCCGGCGGCGGGTCGATCTCGCGCACGTCCACCGCACCACCCGCAAGCGCAGTGCTCCACGACCCGATCCGGAACGCACGGGTCGGAGCAAGGCCGGTGCGCGGCCGCACGTACAGCTCGGCGAAGTCGTCGGGCGCCACCATGATGTGCCAGGCCAGGCCGATCTCGTACTCCGGGGTGAACCACGCGTAGTGGGTCACCACGAGCAGCCCGGCCACGGGCGTGCCGCCCGTCAGGTCGTCCGCCGTCGCCGGCAGCCCGGGCACCTCAGCGGCCACCGCGTCGAGGAACACCTGCACGATCTGGCCGGCCGTGTCGGCCAGATCGTCCACCCCGGGCACGGCCGTGGCATCGATCGCGAGCGACTCCTCGTCGGAGCCGCGGGTGGCCGTGACCGTCACCGTGAACGGCACGTCCCGGTCGACCTCGGGCACCTCCACCCACACCTCGGCCACCTCGCCCACGGCGATCGACGCGGGTTCGACGCGCACGGTCATGCCGGCGATCGACGATGCCGCAGCCATCTCGACCGGTCCGGGCTCGGCATCGCCGCGCACCTCGACCAGCGCGAGCGGACGATCGCCGGGGATCAGCCGGTTGACGAACTCCGGGCTGCGCCGAACCTCGAAGCTGACCGCACCATCGCCATCGTCGGACTGCCACCACCCGCAACCGGCGAGGCCGACGGCGAGCACCAGGACGGCGGCGACCATCACCCGGCGGATCGAGCCACTGCCCACCTGGCCGACCATACGAGCCCGGGCGCGACGACACTGCGGGCCCTCTGCACCCTGTCGGGTCGCCGTTCGGCCCGGAGCGCCCGGATACCGTGACGGCATGCCCGATGACGCCGGAACGACGCGCCGCGACACCGGCACCGGCACCTCGCCGGCCGCGGTGGCCGGCGATGGCTGCGCCTCGTGTGGCTCTCCCCACGCTCGGCGCTGGAGCACACCGGACGGTCCGGCGAGCCTGTGCCCGGCCTGTGCCACGCTGCACGGGCGCGGCTGCCCCTAGCTGGCGCTCAGGCGAGGATGCCGGCCTCGCCCGCACGGACCTGCGCGGCATAGAGGCCATCGCGCGCCATGAGCTCGTCGTGGGTGCCCACCTCGGCGATGCGGCCGTCGTCGAGCACCACGATCCGATCCGCATCGCGCACCGTCGACAGCCGGTGGGCGATCACGAGTGCGGTGCGTCCACGTAGCGCGGCGTCGAGCGCCTCTTGCACATGGGCCTCGTTCTCGTTGTCGAGGTGGCTCGTCGCCTCGTCGAGGACGATGATCGCCGGATCCTTGAGCAGCAGCCGGGCGATCGCCAGACGCTGCTTCTCGCCACCGCTCATCCGGTATCCGCGCTCGCCCACCACGGTGGCGTACCCGTCGGGCAGGGCGCGCACCACGTCGAGGATGCGCGCTCCGCGGCACGCCTCGTCGAGCTCGGCATCGGTGGCATCGGGCTTGGCGTAGCGCAGGTTGGCGCCGATCGTGTCGTGGAACAGGTGCGGGTCCTGGCTGACGACACCGATCGCCGCCCGCAGCGACTCCTGCGTGAGGTCGCGCACGTCACGGCCGTCGATGCGCACCGCACCACCCGACACGTCGTAGAGGCGCGGCACCAGCGAGGCGAGGCTGGTCTTGCCCGCGCCCGAGGCGCCGACCAGGGCCACGGTCTCGCCCGGCTCGATCACCAGCGACACGTCGACCAGCACGTCCCGGTCGGGATCGGCGCCGCCGAGAGCGCTCGGCGCTTCGAGCGACGGGACGGTCACCGTGGCTGCGGCCGGGTAGCGGAAGCGAACATGATCCAGCTCGATGCGGCCACGCGGATCGACCAGGTCGACCGAGCCGGGCCGATCGGTGATCGCCTCGGGCGCGTCGAGCACCTCGAACACCCGCTCGAAGCTCACCATCGCGGTCATCAGGTCGA
>DAINND010000056.1:0-12852 GCA_036736065.1 Ilumatobacteraceae bacterium | reverse complement strand
CGACTGACCGAGGGCGGCTCGGTGGCCATCGCCGCCCGCGACGACGCCTACGGCACCGGAGTCGGCGGCGGCCTGGCGGCCGCGCTCACCGCCCAGGGCGTCCCTGCGACCCTCGTGCCCTACTCGTCGACGCCCGTGCTGTTCGCCAGCACCGCTGCCGCCGTGGCCGCCACCGGCGCCGACCAGGTCGTGATGGTGAGCTACGGGGAGGGCTCGTCACTGCTCGCCGCGCTCGTCGGCGCAGGGGTGGCCCCGACGTCGATCATCGGCCTCGACGGCACCTTCGTGCCGCGCCTCGCCTCCCTGGCCTTCCCTGCCGACCCGACCCGTGCGGACGGCACCACCATCATCGGGACCACGGGCACCCGCGACTACATCGCGTCGCTCGTCGAGCGCAGCCCTCAGGGTCAGGTCGTCTACGCCCCGCAGGTCTTCGACTGTGCCGTCTCCCTGGCGCTCGCTGCGATCGCCGCAGGCAGCACGGCGTCGGCCGAGATCGCTGCTCGGATGCCCGAGGTGACCGCAGGAGGCGTGAAGTGCACCACGTTCGCCGACTGCGCGTCGAAGCTGCGCGCCGGGGAGGACATCGATTACGACGGCCGCAGCGGCACGATCGGCTTCGACCAGGCCGGTGAGCCCTCGAGCGCACGCTTCACGACGACGGTGATCGCCGGAGGCGAACTGACCGAGTCGAACAGCACCGACATCGACCTCGACGCTGCGCGCAACGACGCTGCCAACCAGGCAGCGATCGCGTCCGCGAGCTTCACCACCAACCTGCAGGGCAAGCTCCGCGTCCTCGGCTTCTACAGCGGGCCGATCGATGGCGTCTGGGACGACGATGTGGCTGCCGCGCTCGCCGCATTCCAGGCCTCGGTCGGGCTGCCGGCCACCGGTGTCTACGACGGCCCCACCGACGAGGCCCTGCGCACCACCCTCGGCGCCGGTGCCGGCACCATCACGCAGGCGACCGTCGAGCTCCAGTTGCTGCTCACGCAGCGCGGCCTCTACACCGGTCCGGTGGACGGCATCTACTCCCAGGGCGTGATCGACGCCGTCAAGGCGTTGCAGGGCGAGCTGGGCGTGCCCCAGACCGGCATCGTCGACGCCGCCACGTTGCGAGCCGCCTATGAGCGAGGCCTCGCCGACGCCCCACAGCCGCCGGCGCCCACCACGACCGTGGCGCCGCCGCCGCCACCGACGACGACTCCTCCGCCACCGACGACTGCGCCGACCGCGCCGGACCTCGTCGACGCGCTGGCCGCGAACCCGCAGTTCACGACACTCGCCGGCCTGATCATCATCGCCGGCCTCCGCGCCGACCTCGCCCAGCCCGGGCCGTTCACGATCTTCGCCCCCACGAACGACGCCTTCGCCGCTCTCGGGAGCGACACGCTGGCCGCCCTGCTCGCCGATCCTGCGGCGTTGCGCAGCGTGTTGCTCTACCACGTCGTGCCAGGCGCCTATCCCGCCGGAGCGCTCGCAGACGGTCAGCTCGGCACGCTCGCAGGGCCCGCGATCGGGATCACCACCGGCGGCGGCGTCGCTGTCAACGGGACCCCCGTGATCGCCGCCGATCTGGGCGCCGCCAACGGCATCATCCACGGCATCGCTGCCGTCCTCAGCCCGGCGACCCCGCTCTGCGCGACTGCCGTCCTGCGGTACCGGCGCGCTGTGCCCGGCCCGCAGCACGCGCTCGAGATCGATCAGCAACTCGGCCTGTGCGCCGGCCTCCGGGCCGGCCATCGGCCGGTGCGCAGCGACGTGGGCCAACGCCTCCGAACGCTCCCGGCCGGCATGCATGAGCACGGCCACGGCCAACGTGCCGGCCCGGCCGAGACCGGCGGCGCAGTGCGCCACCACCCCTGTCCCCTCGGCAAGTCGCCCGGACACACGCTCGACCAGCACCAGGTACTGCTCGAGCGGTGGCGCGCCCAGATCGTGGATGGGGAACCACGTCGCCCGCTGCGGTCCCTGGTCGTCGAGCCAGCGCACGTAGTCGGGGTACCGGTCGTCGAGCTCGTTGCGCTGCGTGAGGCACACGACCGACGTCGCTCCCGTGGCCTCGAGCAGCCGCTCGGGATCGGGACCGATCGCGTGCTTGCCGCACAGCCACAACCGTCCCGGCACCGACGGTGGCAGCGGGATCTCATCGACCCCGCCGTCGACGGACCGGCCGCGGGGCCAGCCGGCCTCCGCTCGGCTCACGGCACGAGGACGGTCTTGCCGACCACGCGCCGCTCGAGCTGGTCGCGCAGCGCCAACGCGACGTCGGAGAGCGGGTAGGCCGTGGGCTCGACAGGGCTCAACTCACCGCGCTCGATGGCGGCCACCACATCGGCCAGCATGGCTGCGTTCTCCGCCTGATGGCGTGACACCCAGCCACCCCAGTCGACGCCGGTCACCCTGCGGTTGCGCAGCAGCACCTGGTTTGCCGGCAACTGCGGGATGCTCCCTCCCGCGAAGCCGATCACGATGAACTGCCCGTCGTCGCGCAGCGTCCGCAGCGCCTGCTCACCGAGCGCGCCGCCCACCGGGTCGTACACGAGGTCGACCCCGTCCGGTGGTGCGTCGCCACCGATCTGCGTGAGCAGCTCGCGGGTGGCCGTCTTGATGTCACCTGCGGAGGTGTCGATCGTGGCGACCGCGCCACGATCGAGGGCAACGGCCCGCTTGGCCTCCGACGACGCTGCGGCGATGACGTGCAGCCCCATGGCCCGACCGACGTCCACCGCGGCCAGGCCGACGCCACCACCGGCTCCGAGCACGAGCATCCACTGCCCGGCCGTGGCGCGAGCCCGATGGTGCAGCGCGAACCAGGCCGTCATGTAGCTCTGGGTGAACGTGGCCGCCTGGGCGTCGGTGAGCGTCGCCGGCGTGCGCTGCACGCGACGGGCGTCCACCACCACCTCGCTCGCGTAGCCACCGAGGCCGACGTTGGCGAACACACGGTCACCGACCTCGAACGAACCCGCGTCTGCCCCCACCTCCACGATTCGGCCGGCCACCTCGTTGCCGGGGACGAACGGCAGCGGCGGCTTGATCTGGTAGAGGCCCTGGACGAACAACCCGTCCACATAGTTGACCCCTGCGGCAGTGACCTCGATGCGGACCTCGCGGGGACCGCACGCGGCGGACGGCCGCTCCTCGATCGAGAGCTCTTCGACGGGGGCGAACGCAGCACAGTTGACGACGCGCATGCACCTCACCGTATCCGCCGTCCGGTGGAGCGACCGACCCGAGGACGCGGACCGGCCGGACGCCGACGCGCCACCCGCTGTTCACCCGGATGTACCTGTGTCCGAGTACATCTCTACCCCGACACGTCGGCTCGGTCCGGGCGCACGACGACGACGACTACCTTCGACCCCGTGCGGGCAGTTCTCGTCGTGGCGAACCCTGATTCAGGGAGCTTCACCCATGCCATCGCGCAGCGTGCCGAACAGGGCCTGCGCGCAGCGGGGCACGAGACCATCGTTCGCGACCTCTATGCCGAGGGGTTCGCCGCCGCCATGTCCCCCGCCGAACGGGCCGCCTACCACTCGCCCGAGCCCGTGTTGTCGGACCAGGTGGCCGAGCACATCGAGCTCGTCCGCAGCGCCGAGGCCCTCGTGTTCGTCTACCCCACCTGGTGGTCCGGGCTGCCGGCGATCCTGAAAGGGTGGCTCGATCGGGTGATGGTGCCCGAGGTGGCGTTCGGGTTCAACGCGAACGGCAAGGTCGGCCCGAGGTTGACCGGGGTCCGGCACCTCGTCGGGGTCTCGACGTACGGCGCACCATGGTGGACCGTGAAGACCGTGAACGACAACGGTCGACGGGTGCTCATGCGCACGCTGCGGCTCAGCACCGGATGGGGGACCCACCGGCATTGGCTCGGGATGTACCGGGTCGAAGCGAGCGACCAGGCGGCGCGCGAGGCGTTCTTGGACCGCGTCGAGCGGGAGATGTCGAAGCTGTGAAGGTCTATGTCGTCTTCTGCCACCCGACCCGCGAGTCGCTGATCGGCGCTGCGCTCGACCGCGCCCTGCGCGGTCTCGAAGCAGGCGGGCACGACGTCCGACTCTCGGACCTGTACGCGGACGGCTTCAGCGCCGAGTTGTCACTCGGCGAGCGCTCCCAGATCATGATCGACCACCGGGCCCAGCCCGAGGTCCGCGCCGAGCTGTCCGGGTACATCAACAACCTCCAGTGGTGCGATGCCCTCGTCTTCGTCTACCCGACATGGTGGGGAAGCCAGCCCGCCATGCTCAAGGGGTGGCTCGATCGGATCCTCGTCCCGGGTGTGGCCTACGAGGTCCGACCCGGCGCGGAGCGCATCTCACCGCTGCTGCACAATGTCCGGACCCTGGTGTCGATCACCTCGCACGGCTCCACCAAGTGGGTCAACGCGCTCCAGGGTGAGCCCGGCAAGCGGACGATCTCGCGGTCGTTGCGGGCCGTCTGCCACCGGCGCTGCCGGTCGTCGTGGATCGCCGTCTACGACACCGATCGGTGCAGCAGCTCACGCCGGCAGCGGTTCCTCGACCGCGTCGAGCGGCAGATGCGGGCGCTACCCACTCGCACCTCGGGCAGCCGCACGAGCATGCTGGTGAGCACATGAGCGACGGCGCAGCCGCCCTCGCCGATCGATTCTTCGCAGCGATCGAGCGCGGTGACCTGGCGGAGGTCGAAGCGTGCTACCACCCGGACGCGACGATCTGGCACAACTTCGATCGGGCCGAGCAGAGCGTCGCCGACAACCTCACCGTGCTGCGCGGCGTGTGCACGGTGCTCGCCAACCGGCGCTACGACGTGGTCCGACGCATCGTCACCGACGACGGCTTCGTGCAGCAGCACGTGCTGCGCGGGGATGCGCCCGGCGGCGAGCTCGCGCTCGAGGCGATGATGTACGTGCAGGTGGACGACGGACGCATCCGCCGCCTCGAGGAGTACCTCGACACGGGCCAGTTGGCCGCGCTCCGACCGCCGCGCTGAGCGGCTGCTCAGGCGAGCGAGCCGGCGAAGGCGCCGTCCGGGTTCCCGTTCGAAACCACACCACCTGCGACCTCGTTGGTCACCACGAGCTGGGTGACGGGCCCATCCACGCTGAACAGTTCGATCTCCGGGGTCGGGCCGAGCACGCCGAGCGAGATCACCTGCTCGCCGATGACGCCCCACAGCTGGTAGGTCCGGTCCGAGCCGAGCGCGGGCAGCCCGTCGGCGACCAGGTAGCCGTGACCGTCCTGGTCGACGATCACCTCGCCGACCACGGTGCCGTCCGACGCAGCGAGTTGGGCGATCTTCGAGTCACGATCGGCTCGAGCCTGCTCGACCGCTGCGGTGAGGGCCGAACGCTCGGTCTGCTCGGGTGTGAACACCACGACGGCGAGCACCGCCACCAGGGCGGCCGCAGCCGAGGCGCCGACCCAGGCAGCTGCGCTGCGCACCCACCGCCGCTGCGGGCGACCCGCGCGCATCGATGATGCGGCACGCGCCGCGTCGAGGGAGAGGACCTCGGCCAGCTCGCCCGTCGGCACGGGCGCCACCGCCGACTCGTCGAGCTGCGAGGCGATGCGGTCCCACAGCCCATCGGGGGCACGCATGCTGGTCCATGCCAGCATCGTCGCCACGTCCCGGTGATCGCGCACCTCCTGGCGAGCGCGAGGGTTCACCTGGAGGTACTCCTCCACCGCACGACGCTCGTCATCGGTCACCGCGTCCAGTGCATAGGCACCGAGCAGCTCGTCGAGGTACTGCTCTTCTGCGCTCATCGCTCCCCCACCGTCACTCCACGCGCCGTCAGCTCGGTGCGCAGCTTCGTCAGCCCACTCCTGATCCGACTCTTGACCGTGCCTTCCGGCTCGCCCAGCTCGATGGCGACCTCACGGTAGGTACGACCGCCGAAATAGGCCAGTTCGACCGCCTTGCGCTCGGAGGGGTGCAGGCACTCGAGTGCGCCCCGGACCTGGTCGGCGAGGCCGAGGTCCCACACCTCGTGGTCGATGTCGTAGCCGGCCTCTGCGGTCATCCGCGCATCGGCCTCCTCCCGCCGACGCCGCGACGTCTCCGAGCGGATCATGTCGACTGCGCGGCCGTGCGTCTGAGCGAGCAGGTAGCTGCGCAGTGAGCCGCGCACGGGAGCGAAGCGCTCCGGCTGACGCCACAGGCGCAGGATCACCTCTTGGACGACTTCCTCCGCCTTGGCCTGGTCGGAGAGCAACCGCTTCGCCAGGCCGAACACGGCGCCGGCGTGGCGCCGATAGACCTCCGCGAGGGCGTCTTGCTGGTAACGCGCGAGTGCCAGCACCAGTCCGGTATCGGAGACCATGGTCAGATCCTCGCGCACACCCTCTCTACGGAGCCCGGACGAGCCTGGATGAGAATTTCCGGAATGTGTCACACCTTCACCATCCGGGCCACCGTCTCGACGTGGTGGGTCTGAGGGAAGAGGTCGAGCACGGTGCACGACTCGAGCCGATAGCCGTGGCCGTCGAGGAGCCGGACGTCTCGAGCCCCCGCGACCGGATCGCAGCTCACGAGCACCACCACCCCGGCGCCCGTGGCGGCAAGCACGCTGGCTGCGTCGGTACCCAGGCCTGCTCGCGCGGGGTCGGCGATCACCACATCGGCGGCGACGGGCGACCAGCGCTCGACGGTGGCCTCGACGACCCGGCGCTCCGAGGCCTGCAGGTTGTGACGAGCATCGGCGCACGCGCTCGGCGAGGACTCGACGACGACGACGCTCGCCGTCGTCGGCACGACCGTGGCGGCGAACAGGCCCACCCCGCCGTAGGCGTCGACGACTGACGCCGCTCCGGAGAGCTCGGCGCCACCGGCGCGTCGCACGGCGTCGACGAGCAGCTCCGCCGCCGCCGGGCCGGACTGGAAGAACGACGGTGCGCTCACCCGCAGCTCGCAGCCGGCGACGACCTCGCGCAGCGAGGCCTCTGCGCCGACGGTGACGCCATCGGGGAACGAGGCCGAGCGCCTGCCGGCTCGCCGGTCCGGCCATGCGACCAGCGCCGTGCATTCACCGGTCGCCACCGAGACGCGCAGCGACACGTCCTCCGCCCCGATGGCCCGGCCGGCGAGCACCACCGCCTCGAGCGCGGGGTGCGCCACGGAGCACGACCCGAGGGCCACGACATCGCGGGAGCGGGCCCGCCGCAGGCCGAGCCGCCCATCGGGCCCTGCAGCCAGGCGGAGCGAGGTCCGGTAGCCCCACGCGGGCACCGAGCCTCCGACGAGCACGGGCGGGTCGTCGATCCGCGCGGTGCGGCGCAGCGCGTCGCGCACCACCTCCGCCTTCGCGTCGAGCTGCGCCGTGGCGGTGAGGTGCTGCCAGTCGCACCCACCGCAACCGCGTGCGAGCTCGGGGCACGGCGGGACGGCACGGTCGGCGGCGGCGGAGACCACCTCCACCACCTCGGCCCGGGCGTAGTCCCTGCGCTCTTCGACGAGGCGGACCCGCACCACCTCGGCGGCGACGACTCCCTGCACTAACACGACCCGGCCGTCCGCCAGGCGACCCATGCCGTCCCCGCCGGCCACCAGCCGTTCGATGCGCACCTCGGACGCAGGGCCGAGCGGGACCGAGGGGTCTGTGCGCAACGCCATGGCGCCAGGGTAGGCCCGACTACCCTGCCCCATGTGCCCGAACAGACAGCGACCCGTCGCCCCATCCAGATCGCCCCGAGCGTCCTTCCGGCCGACTTCAGCCGCCTCGGCGAGGAGGTCGCCGCGCTCGAGGCCGCAGGAGGCGACCTCATCCAGTGGGACGGCATGGACGGCCAGGTCGTGCCGAACCTCACCTTCGGCCCCTCGGTCATCGCCTCGGCACGTCCCCACACCAGCGTGCCGTTCGAAGCCCACCTGATGGTGCACACACCTGATGTGATGGCTGCCGAGTACGTCGCTGCCGGCTGCTCCCGGTTGATCGTCCACGCCGAGGCATGCCCGCACCTGCACCGCACGCTGGCCAACATCGCCTCGCTCGGCGCCACCGCAGCAGTCGCCCTCAACCCGGCGACACCGGCGTCGGCCATCGCTCACGTGCTCGACCTGGTCGACCTGGTGCTCGTCATGACGGTCAACCCGGGCTTCGGCGGCCAGCAATACATCCCCACGATGGAGCCGAAGATCCGCGAGGTGCGTGCCATGATCGCCGCAGCCGGTCTCGCCGATCGCGTCGACCTCGAAGTCGCCGGTGGCATCGGCCCGTCGCCCATCGCCGGCGCCGCAGCAGCCGGCGCCAACGTCCTGATCGCCGGCAGCGCGCTCTACCGTGACCCCGAGGGCCTCGCCCACGCCGTGGCCGATCTGCGCGCCCGTGCCGAACAGGCGGCCGCCGACTCGACCGGGTGATGCCGGGTCAGCCGGCGCGACGGAGGTCGCGCAGGCTGCGCACCATCGCGAAGACGAGCAGCTTGAGCGCGACGACGCCGACGAGGATCGCCAGCGCGGCACCGATCGGTTGGAGCAGCGCACGCAGCACCATCGGGCCGGCCCCGTCGAGTGACGAGAGCACCCCGGTCTCGACCGTTGCGCCGTCGGCACGCAGCGTGCGCACCGGATCGTCGACCACCGGGCAGACGGTGTCGCTCGCGTTGACGCCGGCGATCTCGCTACCCCCGAACAGCGGGGCCTCCTCGCGGACTTTCGAGACCAGCGCCCGCTGCTCGACGTCGACGGCCGCACCCACGATGTACTGCGCGCCCGGCTCGAGGAACCTGACCTCATCGCCGTAGCGGATGTCGATCATCCCGGCGCGTGAGAAGCCCTCCACCGAGCCGGCGCGCACCTGATCGATCGTGAACCTGGCGGTGGTGGCGTCGTTGCGGGTGAGCGTGCCCACGAAGACGACCTGCTCGCGCTCGGGCGCCGGGCAACCCGGCGGGATCGGCAACAGCCGCTCCGACGCGATGTTCGGGTCGGCGATGGGGACCAGCCCGGGGACCGGAACCGGTTCCGGGAGCTGCTCCGCCACCGCCCGATGGGCGGGCGCGAGCACGGCGGCGAGGCAGGCGAACGTGGCA
Organism: Ilumatobacteraceae bacterium; assembly: GCA_036736065.1. Classification (GTDB taxonomy): domain Bacteria; phylum Actinomycetota; class Acidimicrobiia; order Acidimicrobiales; family Ilumatobacteraceae; genus VFMC01. The sequence continues at coordinate 3,838 of DAINND010000056.1, read as the reverse complement.
CAGGCCAGGGCCACGGTGCCGGCAGGACGGCGGTGGCGGTACGGGTGAGCAGGCCGCGTCACGCGGTCACGCTAGCGAACCACCCGGCGTCGGTGGCGTCAGTCAGCGGCCCTGGAAGTTCGGGGGTCGCTTCTGCAGGAAGGCCATCATCGCCTCGGCGGTGTCCTGGGTGCCGAAGTTGACGGTCTGGGCCATCCCCTCGTCGTCGAGGGCTTCCTCGAGCGTGACGTTCGACGAGTTGTTGAGCAGGCGCTTGGTCATCGCGAGCGCGATCGGAGGTCCGGCAGCGAGGCGCTGCGCCCAGTCCGCGACGAAGGCGTCGAGGTCGGCGTCGTCGACCACCCGGTTGACGAGGCCGATCCGCTCGGCCTCTGCGGCGTCGATGATGTCGGCGAGCAGGGCCAGCTCCTTGGCCTTGTGCAGACCGACCCGTCTCGGCAGCACCCAGCTCCCGCCGTAGTCGACCGACAGGCCGCGGCGGGCGAAGATCTGCGAGAAGCGCGCCGTCGTCGACGCGACGACGAGGTCGCAGTTGAGCGCCAGGTTGCATCCGGCACCAACGGCGACGCCACGCACCTTGGCGATGGTGGGCTGGGGCAGGCGCACCTGGGCCAGGGCGACGTCACCGACGTGGCGCATCGCCGACAGCTGGTGCGGACGCGGCCCGTCGGCCCGGCCACTCAGGTCGGCGCCGGAGCAGAACTCGCCGCCCGCCCCGGTGATCACCACGGCCCGATCCTCGGTCGATGCGGCGATCTCGCGGAACGTGGCGAGCAGCTCGTCCCACATCACGTCGTTGATCGCGTTCTTCTTCGCCGGGCGGGCGAGCGTGATCGTGACGATGCCGTCGGCTCGGGTGACCTCGATGGTGTCCATGCGTGCGACGATACTGATGCCATGGGATTCGACCCGAACCGCAGACGAGTGCCGCGCCGATCCGACGCCGTGTTCGTCGCGGCAGCGATCGTGGTTTGCGTCGCCCTGGTGCTGTGGACCGTGCTCGGCTGACCCGTCGACGCCGACCCAGCCCGCTCAGAACGCTGCCGCGAACACCTCGACCGTCGCACCGGTGACGGCGACGACATCGAAGCGGAGCTCGCTGCCGCGTCGCTCGGGGTGCTCGGCGAGCCACTCGACCGCGAGGCGGCGCAACCGACGCTGCTTGGCTGCATCGACGGCAAGCGCAGGGGACCCGAATCGATCGTCGGCCCTGGCCTTCACCTCGACGACCACGAGCAGCGCCCCGTCGCTCACGACCAGGTCGATCTCACCGGACGCACCCCGCCAGTTTCGCTCGAGCACCGAGAACCCGTGCCGCCGGTACCACCTCGCGGCTTCGTCCTCACCCCACCTGCCCCTGGCCTGACGGGCTAGATCGACAGGTCTCCGGTCGGGAGCTCCTCGACGTTGACGTCCTTGAACGTCAGCACCTTCACCTTCGGCACGAAACGGCTCTTGCGGTACATGTCCCACACCCACGCGTCGGTCAACTCCACGGTGATCAGCGGGCGAGCCGTGTCGTCGCTCACACCGAGCTGCACGTCGTTCGCCAGGTAGAACCGGCGCTCGGTCTCCACGGCGTAGCGGAACATGCCCGCAACGGCCTGGTACTCCTGCGCGAGTTGGAGCTCACGCTCGGCCTCGAAGTTCTCGAGATCGTCAGAGCTCAACGAAGGTGTCCGATCGGCACCGACAGCGGGACCGGCGCGACGGCTCAGCCCTCGCGCTTCTCCCGGATCTTGGCTGCCTTGCCCGAGCGGTCGCGCAGGTAGTAGAGCTTGGCCCGGCGGACGTCGCCGCGCTTGACCAGCTCGATCTTGGCGACCGAGGGGGTGTGCACGGGGAAGGTGCGCTCCACGCCGACGCCGTAGCTGACCTTGCGGACCGTGTAGGTCTCCGACAGGCCGCTGCCCTGGCGACGGATCACGTTGCCCTGGAAGACCTGGATGCGCTCCTTGTTGCCCTCGACCACCTTCACGTGGACCTTCACCTCGTCGCCCGAACGGAAGTCCGGGAGATCGGTGCGGAGGTGCTGGCTGTCGACGAGATCGGTGGACTTCATGGCGAGAACATCCTGCGGACGGCGAGTGGGAACGGTTCAGGATAGGGGACGGAGGGGAACTCTTCCAACAGACGGCGGTCAGCATCGCTCAGACCGCCCGCTGCTTCGATGAGGTCCGGGCGGTCGCGCAGGGTCCGGTGGAGCGCCTGCGCCCGTCGCCACCGGGCGATGCGCCCATGGTCACCGCTGCGCAGCACCTCCGGGACCTCCCAGCCGCGGAACACCGCCGGTCGGGTGTAGTGGGGCTCTTCGAGCAGCCCAGCGGCACCGAAGCTCTCCGTGACCGGGCTCTCGGCGTTGCCCATCGCCCCTGGCAGCAGGCGCACGACGGCCTCGATCACCAGGCACGCTGCCACCTCCCCGCCGCTGAGCACCACGTCGCCGACGCTCAGCTCACCGTCCACCAGGTGCTCACGCACCCGATGGTCGATGCCCTCGTAGCGGCCGCAGAGCAGGCTGAACCCGCCGCTCGGTGACGCCGCCAGCTCGGCCAGCTGATGGGCGACGGCCTGGTCGAAGCGCCGCCCGCCGGGCCCGAGCAGGAACAGCGGCCGAGGCGGGCTCGCCGCATCGACCGCGGCGAAGATCGGTTCGGGCTTCATCACCATGCCGGCCCCACCGCCGAAGGGTGTGTCGTCGACGGTGCGGTGCACATCGGAGGTCTGCTCGCGCAGGTCGTGGAGGCGCAGGTCGAGCAGCCCCTGGGTGCGCGACTTGCCGAGCAGGCTCTCGGAGCAGAACGACTCGACGAGCCCGGGGAAGATGGTGAACACGTCGATGCGCACGGCGTGCCAGCCTAGAGGTGATGCTGCACCACATCGCCGAAGCGGCCCGCTGGGACGAGGCCTGCGCCACCGGCACGTACACCGCGTCCACCCTGGGCCTCGAGCTCGACGACGTCGGCTTCATCCACCTGTGCACCACCGCGCAGGTGGACGGGGTCGCCGAGCGGTTCTACCGAGGAGTCGAAGGCCTCGTGTTGCTCCACATCGATGAGACCCTGCTCGACGGACCGGTGGTGATGGAGGTCGTCGGCGACAGCGACGAGGAGTTCCCCCACCTGTACGGCCCGCTCCGCGTGGAGGCAGTGGTCGCCGTCGAGGCGTTCCGGGCGCCGAGCTGACTCAGCCGAGCAGGTCGAACAGGCCCTCGGGGGCGGCCACCTGCACGGTGTCGCCCGCGGTGGTGACGACGAAGGTGATGGGCACGAGGTGGCCGGTGGCGAGCTCGAGCAGGTCGTTGGCAGGGTTGTCGAGCACGGCGATGCACCGGCCCCGGTCGATGCCGTGCTGGTCGACGACCCGGCGGCCGATGATCTCGTGGACCCAGATCGCATCCGGGTCGTCGATCGGCTCACCCCACAGCGTGCGGCCCTGGTACCGCTCGGCCTCGGTGCGGTCGGTGATCTCGGCGAACTGCATCACCCAGCGGTGCTGCGGCTGCGAGCGCGCCGACACGAGGGTGAGCCAGCGCTCGCCGTCGAACAACCGGGCTCCCTCGGCGACCCGTTCGGGTCGGTCCGAGTCGACCCGAAACACGAGTGCAACGCGCACGCCGTGAGCGCGCCCGATGCGGCCGAGCTCGAGCAAGACCTCGGGAGCGTCCCCCACAGGTCAGTCGGCGAAGTCGACGTCGACCTCGACGCCGTCGCGCACGGCTGCGGCCCGCACCACGGTGCGGATGCTCTGCGCCGTGCGGCCGCCCCGGCCGAAGACGCGGCCGAGCACGCCCAAAACGCCGGTTCCCACGAGGCGCACCCGGGTGCGTACGGGCGTG
>DAINND010000055.1:0-12871 GCA_036736065.1 Ilumatobacteraceae bacterium | reverse complement strand
GTGCACTACCAGACGATCGGCTACATCGAGCGCGGCGAGTACAGCCCGAGCCTGTCGCTCGCGCTGACGCTCGCCCGCGTCCTCGACACCGACATCCACGACCTGTTCTCACTCGAACCGTTCACCGCACAGAAGGAGACCATCGCGTGAACTGGACCAGCCCCGCATCCATCGCCTGGGTCGTCCTCGGCGTCATGATCGTCGCGCGCCTGGTCTGGACGCTGCGCACCCACGACTCACATCGTGTCGCTCGCTTCATCGGCTGGCCGGTGGACGAAGACGGGCGCCTCGGCAAGTTCTACTTCTGGGAAGGCACGTTCTCGAGCGAGGTCGATCGGGCGATGTCGCCCGAGTACGCCGCCAAGTACCGCTGGCTGCTCTCGTCCCGCAGCCAGCGGCTCGTCGTGGTGCTCAACATCGTCAGCTGGCTGCTGTGCCTCGTCGGGGCCCTCGATCTGTCGTGGAACCTCGGCTTCGGTGGTTCACCCTTCTCCTGGTGGTTCGTGCTCGCTGCCGCCGCCTACCTGCTGTTGCGCGCTTCCGTGCGTGTCGTGGCAGATGCTCCCGACGAGCTGCTCGACGAACGACTGGTCGCCGTCCGCAACCGCGCCTATCTCATCGCGTACCGCTGGCTGGCGATGATCATGTTCTTCGTCTTCGGCTTCATGGCCGGCGTCACCGAGTCCGACGGCGCACCTCTCGCCGGCGAGGTGCTCTGGTTCGGTGCAGCGCTGCTGATCTTCGTCACCACCAGCCTGCCCAGCATGGTGCTCGCCTGGACCGGCAGCCTGAAGGAACGCTGACCAGCGCCGAGGTCCGGTTCCACGCTTCGTCCGAGCGACGGCCGTGAGCTCGACAACTCGTCTACGGGCCGAACAGGCGCCGACACCCCCCCATCAGCTGCAGCTGCGACCGGCTTCGAGGCGGCTACGCGCACCGTCGAGGAGCCGGCGCACGCCGCCGGCGTCGAATCGGTCGTGCATGGTGATCACCTCACCGATCACCTGCGCCACCACCGACCTGAGCGCGAGCATGGCCTCGTCCGTTTCCATTCCTTCGGCAACCAGCAGCCGGCACACGTGCGTCGCCGCCGCGCGCATGTTGGGACCTTGCTCAGGCTGACCGAACAGCGACGCAACGCCGGGATGGCGCTGCAGCACAGCGGCGAGGCCATCGGCGACGGCGCGGAGGGCGCCGAGCCCGCTGCGGCGCCGACACACGTCGTCGCACACGCCGGCGAGCAGGGCATCCGGAAGCATGGCGAGCAGCGCCCGCTTGTCGGCGACGTGTCGGTAGAGCGTCATCGGCGCAACGCCGACTGCCGCAGCAAGGGCACGCATCGTGAGCGCATCGATGCCGGCCTCGTCGATCAGCCCCACCGCGGCGACGACGATCTCCTCGGTCGAGACGGTGGCAGGACGACCTGGCCGGAGAGGTGTCGCGCTCACGAATGAACCGTACCCGTCGACCGAGCACCGCCGACAGACTCGACTCGCGGCATTTGCGTACAGTGTTATCGTCACGGCATGACGACACCCGCCGATCAGCGATCCGCAACCTCGTCCGACGAGCTCGCCAGCTGGCTACGCGACGGCTGGAGGATCATGACCCGGCACTTCCCGGCGCTCGTCCTCATCGGGCTCCTCGCCGATGTGCCGCTGACCTTCATCAGCAGGTCCACCGGCAACATCGACAACGGGTTCCTGTCGACATTCGCCGGGCTCGCCGCGATCGCGATCATCACACCACTCGCCAAGGCAGCATCGATCGTCGCCATCGACTCGTGGGAGCGCGAGAGGCCGAGCGCCGTGGCCACAGCGTTCCGTGCGCTCGCCCGCCGGCTCCACGTCCTGCTGGCTGCCAGCATCCTGTGGGCGACCGGGGTGTTCCTCGGCATGGGGTTGCTCATCGTGCCCGGGGTGATCGTGCTCGTGCTCGGGCAATGCCTGATGGGAGCGATCATCCAGGAGAACCGGTCGATCCTCGACGCGGCGCGGCGCACGGTCGCACTGGTGAAGCCCCGCTTCCTCCCGGTGCTGGCGCTGTTCCTCATCGTGCAGGCGACAGCTGGGATCACGTCGAGCGTCCTCGAGGCCATCGGCGGGCTCGTGCTCGATGGCTGGCTGCTCGACGTGGCGACTCGAGCGCTGACCTCACCGATCGCATTCGCCCCGCTCGCAGTGATGTTCCTGCGCAGCAGTGCCGCCACTCGCTGACGACATCCCCGCCCTCGGCGACGAGACTCGTCCGATGCCCGCTCACGCGGGAGACGGTCACCTGAGCGCCAGCGCCGCGATCATCGCGTCCGCCGGCCGGCGCGCTCGAGCAGCTCCGCCAGCTCCGACCGGATCGGCATGGGTCGCGTCGCTGGCACGCGAGCCCGTCCAATGTTCCCCGTGGGATACCTGCCCACCATCGAGGCGGGCCCACCGACGACGAGGCGTAGGACTTGCCCACACACCTCACGCGCGTCGTGAGCGTGCAAGCCGGCACGGAGCATCGCCGCGTGCACACGGATGTGCGGCCAGGCCCACGGCTGGCTGAGGACATGCGCGTCCTCGAGCAACATCCAGCATCGCTGCCAGTCGCCATCACGACGCGCTGCGGCGGCCTCCACGAGGTTCGTCGCGATCCGATCCCGCAGCTCATCACCTTGCCTGCTCATCGATCCAACTCCCTGGCCAGTGCACGCCAGCGGCGCTGCCGCATTCGATAGAACCATCGCGCGTAGAGGCCGACCAGTGGGGAGAACAGACCTGCGTCGATCTCGATGCGATCTCGGTACTCGCACTGCGCGGCGTCGATCGGCGTGACCACGATGTCGTGGTTCCAGGTGCGCAGCAGACCGCCGTGCTCGCGGCTGCGCAGAGTGCGGGCCGACTCGTCGATCGCCGCGACGTGCAGGTGATGGCGCGAGAACGGGACCAAGCCGAACAGGAAGACCCACCCCACGACCGTCTCGCCCTCCTGCCACCCGTCGATGCGATCGGCGATGACCGGCATGGTCAAGAGCCCACGGGTCACCCGCCGGAACGCGGTCGGGGTCTTCACCGCGGCCCACACCGCATCGGCAGAGGCTTCGAGCCGGGTGGATCGATCGACGATGATCATGGCACTACAATGTGAGCAATCCTCACACTTCTCCACTCGCATTCGCCGCCACCCACACGTGCCACCAACGCTCCTCTCGCCCCGTAAATCGCCACGTCAGGAGCGGTCGCGCCGCACCGTCGAGCGGATCCTCGACGCAGCGGCTCGCATCTTCCACGAGCAGGGTTACGCCGCAGCCACCACCAACGACATCGCCGACGAGGCCGACGTGTCGATCGGCTCCCTCTACCAGTACTTCCCGAACAAGGACGCGATCCTGGTGGCGCTCACGCGGCAACACATCGAGTCGGCCACTGCCGGGCTCACGGACCTGCTCGGGCAACTGCGGACCGAGGACGGCCACGAACCCGTGCTGCGCTCGGTCGTCGACTTCCTGGTCGAGCAGCACGACCTCGACGATCTGCACGTCCTCGTCATGCACTGCGCGCCGCGTACTCGTGAGATCAGCCTGGAGCTCGACCGGGCCAAGCACCAACTGGTCGACCTTGCGTCGGCACTGCTCTCGACGACGATCGAGGACGACCAGCACCGGGCTCTGATCGCTCGCATGGTGGTGGCCACGATCGATGCAGCGGTCCACGAGGTGATCATCCGCCAACCGCGCGGGGCGAGCAGGCGAGCGGCGATCGACCTCACGATCTCCACCGCGATGTCGATCATCGACGTCGCCGGCGCCGGCCGCACACGGCCTGCAGCCGTGCCGGTCCGCTGACGAGCGTCCGCCCAACCGGCCCGTGCCGCCGCTCGTCCCCGGCCCGGTACACCTAGAGGCCGTCCGGCCCGATGCGCATCACGAGGCAGTCGTCACTGCCGAATCGTCGAGGTCCGACGACGTCGAAGCCCAGGCGCTCATAGAACCTGATGGCCCTCCGGTTCGACTCCAGCGGGTCGATCAGGACGACCGTGGCGGCGTGCTGGTCGAAGCAGCGGCGGAGCGCCTGTTGCATCATCGCCGTCCCGAGACCTCTCGAGCGGTCCCCCGGCGCACCGATCCAGATGTCGATCGCCCACGCGCCTGGTTCGACGTCGTCACCCCAGTAGTGGCTCTCCTCGCGGGCCGCGTCGATGAGCACCACCATGCCGACGGGACGGCCGTGCTCTTCGGCGACGAGGAACTCCCTCCACTCGACGTCCCGGGACAGCTCATGATCCCAGTCATAGCTGTCGTCGTCGCCCCCGGAGGAGCCGACGTCCGGATCGCTGTCCCACGTCCGAAGGGTCGCAGCGTCGAGCGGCATGGCGCGGCGCAGGGTCAGTCCCATACACCGCCGATGCTACGAGCCCGACGCGGCACCGGTTGGCACGCCCGAGCAGACCAAGAAGCTCGAGCGTGCCCATCCGGCGCCGGCGGTTCGACACGCCATCAGTTGCGACGGCGGTCCCGCCGGCCGCTCAGCTCGCCGGGAAGCGCTTGGCGCCGCGTGCCAGGAGCCACGCACCGATCGCGAGGAACCACAGCTGCACGACGGTGACGGTGACCGTGAGCAGCGGCCCCGGGTCGACGCCGAAGAACTCGACGACGCCGAGGGCCAGCGCGACGGCAGAGATCACGGCCCACACACCGACCCAGCGAGGGATCAGCCGCGACCGCAGGAGGCCCACGGAGAGCAGGCCGATCGAGATCGCCGCGAACAGCCCGACACCGAGGGCCTCACCGATCGTCCCGCCGTAGGAGTTGAGCGCGTCGTAGATGCGCTCGATCGTGTAGCGCTGCCCATCGTCGGCGGCCGTGGAGTAGGCGTCGGCGAGCTCCGGCATCGGAGCCAGCCAGCGGACGATCCCGAGGCTGCGGGCGATCGCCGAGGCGATGGCGAAGCCGATGACCAGGCGACGCACCCCCAGCGCCAATTCGCCTTCGACCAGCCGCGCGAGCAACGTGATCGTGACGGCGAAGAGCACCGAGTACACCAGGTACGCCGCGTAGCCGAACCGGACTGCGCCCTCGTTGTCGGCCAGCCTCGGCAGGGCGGTCGATGCAGGGTCCGAGAGGCTCGCCGGCCAGTTGACAGCAGCGCCGAGGACGAAGGTCGGCACGAAGATGAGCAGTCCCTGCACGACTGCCGCCCAGCCGGCCCCGCGGGCCGGTGGGGAGTCGACAGCCGATGCTGCGCCGAGGTCGTGTGCGGTCATGAGGAATGGTCCTTTCTCAGGGGTTGAGGGTCAGCGGGCAGCGGCGAGCGTCGCAGCGATCGCCTCGGCATGGGGGGTGACGGCGAGTGGCCCGAAGGCGGCGGTGAACTTCGAGTCGTCGACCACGAAGGGCGCGGTCCACTGGTACATGCACTCGACCGTCTCCTTGGCCTCCTTCGAGAACAGGCCGCCGATCCGCATTGCGAACGCGCCGATCGATCCTGCCTTCACCGGCGAAGGCAGGCACTTGTTCACCAGCGCCATGAACGCTGCCCCGGTGGTCGGCGGCGCAGCAGGCAGGTGCCACACCTCGCCGTCGGCAGCATCGCGGTCGCCGAGGACGACCAACCCACGAGCCGCATCGGCCAGGTAGTGGAGGGTCCGTGGCGCTGCGATCGAGCCGGGCCATCGCATCGCCTTGCCCTTGGCGGCAGGCTCGAGCACGAGCGCAGTGAGGGTGCTGTTCGGACCGTTCGGGCCGTAGTAGTCCGACAGCCGCCCGATGGCCACCCGCAGGGAACCGGACGCATGGGCGTCGAGCAGCTGGCGCTCCATCTGCGCGCGCACCACCCCCTTGCGGCCGGTCGCCGCTCGCGGCAGGGTTTCGACGAGCGGCCCCGTGGTCGGGCCGTACATGTAGAGGTTGTCGACCATCACCAGCTTGGCGCCCGCCTCGCTCGCGGCCTGGATGATGTTCGCCTGCAGCGCCGGGAACTCCTCAGGCCAGCGGTGATAGGGCGGCTGGGCCGCCTGGTAGACGACCGAGGCGCCGGCGCAGGCACGACGCGCGCCGTCGAGCGTCGAGACGTCGGCCGCCATACCTTCCACACCACCGACAGCCTCCAGCGCGTGACGGGAGACGGCTCGTGTGCGACGGCTCTCTCGGGCGAGCTCCGTGACGAGCGCACGCCCGAGGCCGCCCGAAGCCCCGAGCACCACGTGACAGTCATTCATGTCGAACCTCCGCGAACAGGCATCGCTTTGCGACGCATGTTCGCACTTTAGACCGCCGAGCCCCGAAGTGCAAACATTGTTCGCGTTTCGCTGATCGGGTACCGTGAGTTGCGATGGAAGGACGCCGAGCGAGCCTGCGGGCCCACCTGTTCGACAAAATCAGGGCTGCCGCGCTCGACGAGCTGCGTCGAACCGGGGCCGCAGCGCTCTCACTTCGCGAGGTCGCCAGAGCGGCGGGCATCAGCCCCTCCGGGCTGTACCGGTACGTCGACGGGCGCGACGGCCTGCTCGAGCTCCTGATCAGCGACGGCTTCGAGGCGCTCGGCGAAGCGGTCGAGGCAGCGGTCGACGCAGCCGGCGACGACGCGCTCGCCCGCCTCGAGGCGACGGCGCTCAGCTACCGACGCTGGGCGCTCGACAACCCCGAGCAGTTCGGGCTCATCCTCGGCACGCCCGTGCCAGGCTTCCAGGCACGGGAGGACGGGCCCACCACCGAGAGCGTCCGCCGCTTCGCCGAGCCCATGATCCGCGCCGTCGCCGAGGCCTACGCAGCGAGCCACCCGGCCGGCAGCCCCGAGGCGGCGCCGATCGACCTCATCTCCTTCGACCCCGCGAAGGGGAAGCTCCCCGGTCCGCTGAGCGACGTGCTGGCCCGCGGCTGGGCACGCATCCACGGGCTCGTGTCGCTCGAGACCTTCGGACACCTCGTCTGGAGCGACGCCGACGTCGAAGCGCTCCTGCGAACGGAGGTCCGCTCGATCCTCGTCGAGCTCGGGCATCCGTCAGTCGGGGTCGGGGCTCCGGCCACGGTCTGAGCCGCCCTCGACCGCGATCAGCCCTGTTCGTAGCCACGACTACATTCCAGGCCACCCCGTACCCACCACCCGAGGAGCGTTCGATGACAGGACCGGCAGCGAGGACCACGGCATCAGGGGTGCGGTTCCTCTCGACCCCCGAGCGCAACTTCGAGCACATCGGGGGCTTCCCCTACGCACCGCAGCACCTCGACCTCGACGGCCTCCAGATGGCCTACGTCGACGAGGGGCCGCGCGACGCCCCCGTCGCCCTCATGGTGCACGGGATGCCCACGTGGGGCTACCTCTACCGGCACATGATCCGCCGCTTCCTGGCCGCCGGGTTCCGGTGCGTGGTGCCGGACCACATCGGGTTCGGGCGCAGCGACAAGGTGATCACCCCCGAGTGGTACACCATCGCCCGCCACGCCGCGAACCTCCGCCGGCTGATCGAGGCGCTCGACCTCGAGGATGTGACGCTCGTGGTGCAGGACTGGGGCGGCCCCATCGGCCTCGCGAGCTACGCCGAGGCGCCGCACCGGTTCTCGAGGCTCGTCATCATGAACACGTGGCTGCACCACGACTCCTACGAGTACTCACCCGGGATCCTGCAGTGGATCGAGCAGAACTCGCCCGGAGGCCTGTTCAGGGAGAGCGTCCCCGGGCGCTTCCAGTGGGGGACGCTGATGGCCATGGCCACCGAGCGCGTCTCGCCGCAGGACAGCGTGCTGGCGATCGCCCAGGGTGGGGCACCGAGATTCGGCCCGGAGGCGATGGTCGTCAAGGCGGCCTATGACGCCCCGTTCGACGGGCTCGGCGACGACGGCGTGGCGGGCACCCGACGGTTCCCGCTCTCGATCCCAGCAGGAGGGACCAACGCCGACAACGCAGCCGCACAACGGGAGATCCTCGGGGTGGTCAACGCCACGAGCCTCCCGGTCCACTTCGCGTGGGGCGTGAAGGACCGCGTGTTCACCGAGGCGTGGGGTCGGCAGTGGCACTCATCGATCCCCCACGCGACCTGGTTCCAGGTCGATGCCGGGCACTTCCTGCAGGACACGCACGGAGCCGAGATCGCCGACCACGTCATCGAGCACATCCGCTGACCGTCGCTGATCCGGGTGGAGCCCTCGTGCCGTCGAGCGCGACCACCCTCAGCCGCGACCTCCAGTTGTTCGTCGCCGTCTCCTGCACCTGCTCGTCGATCCGCTGCTGCGGCCCGGCACGACGCGACGCGGAGGGCCCGTCACGACGATCGTGACGCACGCGGTCGCTGGTACGCGCAGCTCCGAGGGACCAGCGGAACGAGGAGCCGTGACGAACGGTCCGGCCCCGTGTGCACGGTGTGCTTCCCGCAGTTGAAGATGCGGTGGTGCTGGAAGTTGGGGAGCTCGGTGATGTCGCGCCCACGGATCTCGAGCACGAGTGAGCTGCCGGCCTCGAAGAGCGTGCTCGACGGGAGGAGCTCGATGTTGAGCTCGACCACCTCGCCCGGAGCCACCGGCCGTTCGCGTCCGTAGTCGGCGACCGGCACGAGCGAGTCGGCCACCGCTGCGGGGTCCGGCCGCCGCGAAGCACGGAGCCAGCCGCGCGTGACGATGTCGCGACGCGAGAGCCTGTTCCAGAACTCGACCTCACGGCCCGTGCCGTCGAACTTGCGGACGCCCACGAAGACATCCATGTCGAACCCGGAGTCGGTCGACATGAAGCAGCGCAGGGCCATCGGGCCCGAGATCTCGACGTCGTGGTCGAAGTCCCTCCGGAACACGAGGCGGTCGTGCGACGACTGGCTCGCGTAGGAGGCCGATGACGACCCTGCGGCCGGCTCCGGCACGAGGGCGCCGCGCGCGGCGTCGAGGTACCACGACGTCACCACCGCCGCAGCAGGTGGGAAGCTCGCTTCGACGCGGACCTCGTGCTCCTCGAGCGAGCGGCGGACCTCGAGGCGAACAGCCGGGACCTCCACGTCCCGATCGAGGAGGTGGCGCTCGTAGAAGGCACGCTGATGCTCGAGCGCGTCGATGCTGTTCGACACCGTCCACTCGTGGCGGCCGTGGGTGTAGAGGTGCTTGTGCTGCGAGGCCGAGCGGGCGAACCCGTTGAGGGCACCTCGCGAGTGCAGGCCCTGCGCCGACCACGATCCGCAGGTGAGCAGCGGCACCTCGATCGCGTCGTAGTCGACTTCCGGGACCGGGAAGTCGGTCCGATCGGGAGTGAGGCCGAGCGGCAGGCCCACGAAGGTCGCCAGTGGACCGGGCTCGACCACCGGCTTCTCACAGGCGAAGTACGGCCCGCCGTCGTCGGCCGGCGACGCGCTCTTCTCGCCCGACATCCACCACGGGAAGAAGGCGGTCTCGGGAATCCCCCCGTGGCACACCACGTCGGTGAGCACGTCGGTGAACCCTTCCCAGGGCACGATGGCCGCCAGCCCTCGCGGGCGGCATGCGGCGCTGCGCCACTGCCCCGCGGCGAGGTACGACACACCGTTCAGCCCGACCTTGCCGGTGCTCCACGGCTGAGCGGCCACCCACCCGATGGCGTCGCAGAACGCACCGACCACGGTGTCGCCGAGCCCGAGCGCCGGTTCGCCCTCCGATCTGCCGGACCCGAGGGCATCGACATGGACGACCACGAACCCGTGCGGCACCCAGTAGCCGGGGTCCGCTGCCTCGAACGGAGTCGCCTCGCTCACGCGCATATCGCCCATGTCGAGCCCGATCGAGCGGGTGGCCGGGCCTCGACCGGCGAGCGTGTAGTCGAGCGGGTGGAGATCCTTGCCGTAGGTCGTGCAGCACATGATCACCGGCCACGTCCCGTGCAGCGACGGCCGGAACACGTTCGCGGCGAGACGCGGCCCGAGCGACGTCGGGATCATCACGTCGCGTTCGACGACGATGCCCTCCGGGAGCGCGTAGATCTCGGTGTGATCGTTGCCGACCACAGCGCGGATGGTCGTCCGGTCGCTCACCGCAGGATCCACGCGATCATCGACTCGGCATGGCGCTCCGGGGTGCAGCGCTCGGCACCGAGCACTGGACGCATGATCCCGGCTTGCGCGAACGGCAACGGCGCGAGGCCGACCATCATCATGAAGACCTCGTCGGCCGGGACGTCCCTCCCCCGGCCCGCCGCCCGGACGTCGGCCCAGACGAGCTCGAGCGCCGCCAACGTCGGGCGCACGTGATGCTGCAACAGCCAGTCCACTCGGGCAGACGCCGTGGCCGACTCCATGAGCATGATTCGCGACAGCTCCGGATGCCTGGCGGTGTGGCCGACGTGCTGTCTGATGATGTCGGCGAAGGCCTCGACCGGATCGACCACGGCTCGGTCGGGATCGGTGCCGACCGCAGCGTCGAGGTGAGCGCGCAGCCTGGCGAACAGGTGGTCGAGCGTCGCCCGCCAGAGCTCGTCCTTGTTGCCGACGTGGTATCCGAGCTGCGCCTGGAAGACGCCGGCCCTGTCGGCGATGCGCCGGGTCGAGGCACCTTCGAAGCCGTGCTCGGAGAACTCGACGGCGGCGGCGTCGAGGATCGCCACGCGGACATCGGCGCTCCCCGGCCTACGTTGCCGGGTCACGTCTGCAGGGTGCGGTTGAGCTGCATTCACGAATGCGGACCGTACCCGGAGTTTTGTCAGTCGACAAAACGTTCAGCGCCGAACGGGCACGCCACCTTCGGTGTAGGCAACCTCTCCACAAGTCGAGGTGCACCAACGAGTTGCAACCGCAGAGCCCGCAGGCAGCGAGGCACACGCTCGAGCCAGCGCAGGAGCGTCATCGACAGCTGCCATGGTTCCGTGCGGACGTAGAGTCGACGTGCCGAAGGGCCACCTCGGTTGGCGGCCACTACCCGAGTCGGTCGCATCACATGAAGCAACACGTGATCGATCTGGCCCTCTTTCGACAATGAGATCAGTCTCATACCCGACCATCCGGAGGTCTCCATGCCTGCACTCATCACGTCAGCATTCGATCGGCATTCGACGGCTCGCGAAGTGGTCGCCGGACGCGACCTGAATGGCGAGACGGTGATCGTCACCGGCGGAGCCTCGGGGATCGGCGTGGAGACAGCGCGTGCGCTCGCCGAAGGCGGAGCGGACGTGGTCATCGCGGCCCGCAAGCCCGATCTGGCGCAGACCGTCATTGCCGACATCGACACGACGGCGCCGGGGCGGACACGGTTCGAGATGCTCGACCTCAGCGACCTTGCCTCCGTGCGCCAGTTCGCCGAGCGCTGGCAGAACCGGCCGCTGACGGTCCTCGTGAACAACGCCGGCGTGATGGCCTGCCCGCAGGACGACACGAAGGACGGCCTGGAGATGCAGATCGGCACCAACCACTTCGGGCACTTCCTGCTGGCCACGCTGCTGGCTCCGGCCCTCGAGGCGGGCGCCAGTGCCAGCGGGCATCCCTCTCGGGTCGTGTCGCTCTCGTCGATCGGCCACGTCCGCTCAGACATCCGCTGGGAAGACCCGCACTTCCGGCAGGGCGACTACGACAAGTGGGTCGCGTACGGCCAGGCGAAGACGGCGAATGCGCTCTTCGCTGTGGGGATGACGCAGCACTTCCAGGACCGGGGCATCCTCGCCAACGCCGTCATGCCGGGGGGCATCCTCACTCCGCTTCAGCGCCACCTGCCGATCGAGGAGCAGCGGGCGATGGGCTGGCTCGACGAGAACGACCAGCCGATCGCCGGTTTCAAGAGCACCGAGCAGGGCGCCAGCACGAGCGTGTGGGCAGCGGTCGGGCCGGAGCTCGACGGCGTCGGCGGCCTCTACCTCGAGGACTGCGCCCAGGCCGCCGAGTGGACGCAGAAGCGCCCCTGGTCCGGCGTCATGCCGTACGCACTCGACGCGGACAGCGCCGAGCGGTTGTGGGCCCTCTCGGTCGACACCGTCGAGGCCGCAGCTTGAGGCGCATCGGGGCAGTGATCTCCGCCCGCGCTGCTGACGTTCGTAGGGATCTTCGACAGGACCGATAGGCCGGAGAGCATCAGCCTCTGCCGTGAAGTCGGGCCCGCAGATTCACGAGATCGCCGAGCACCCGGACGTCTCGCAGGATGACCTCCTCGTCGATCGGCAGGTGGCAGCGAGGTGGTTCACACCGCCTGACCGAAGGCTGTCACGGAGTTCGGGAACGCTCAGGCTCAATCGCGCCGCAGCATCACGTGCCTCCCCCGCTGACGCATCACGACGAACCCGAGACGCTCGAGCGCCCGAACGGCTTCCATCCCCGAGACGTGCGGGAGTTCAGGCAACGTCGGCGATATGGAACGTGGTGATCACTGGCCGCCCACCGAGCGGCAACGGAAATTCCTCGAGGTACAGCGCCGTGGCCTCGGCCAGGGTGCGCAGCGCCTCCGCCTGGGTCTCGCCCTCGGACGTGGTGCCCGTCTCGGAGTTGAAGGCACTGAATCCACCCTCTGGCGCGGCCCACAGGACTGCGGTCAGTTCGACGGCGTCTCCTGTGGTGGGCATGAGCACATCTAATCCGAGTGCTCGCCGAATCGCAATCATCGCCGGCCGTCCTCTGCGAGGTGGAAGGATGCCCTGGTGGACGCAGCCGAGGAGTTGGCCCCGTCGCCGTACGTTGGCTGACCAGCCACCTCTTCTCCGAGCATCCCGAGCTGATGCGCATCGAGGCAACGACTCGCCACGACAACACCGCCATGCAGAAGGTGTTCGACCGGTGCGGCTATCGGCAGGAGGGCCGCCTGGTCGAGGCATGGGTGAGTGCCGATGGAAGCCGATTCGACACCCTCATCTACGCGATCCTGCGGCGGGAGTGGTCCGTCAGCCGCGCTTCAGGTCGGTGACCAGGCCCTCGCTCGCTTCCACCAACTTGTGGGGTTCGATGCCGAACACGTCGTTCCACGTGCCCGCCG
>DAINND010000054.1:0-12887 GCA_036736065.1 Ilumatobacteraceae bacterium | reverse complement strand
AGGTGCTTGACGAAGTCGACGATGCCGCCCTTGTACTGGAACGTGACGTCCTGCTCGCGCCCCGGACGCTCGTCGCGGAAGACGATCTCGAGGCCCTTGTTCAAGAAGGCCATCGTCTGCAGGCGCTCGAGCACCGTGCGGGCCACGAACTCGACACCTTCGGCCACGAAGATCGTCGGGTCCGGCCAGAAGCTGACCGTCGTGCCGGTCGTGCGCCCGCGGGCCGGGGTGGTGCCGGTGGCGGTGATCTTGCCCTGCGGCTTGCCGCCCTTCGCGTACTCCTGGGTGTAGCGCTGGCCGCCGCGGTCGATCTCGAGCAGCAGGCGTTCGCTCAGCGCGTTGACCACGCTGACACCCACACCGTGCAGGCCACCCGACACCTTGTAGCCCTCGCCGCCGAACTTGCCGCCGGCGTGGAGCACGGTGAGCACCACCTCGGCAGCGCTCTTGCCCTTGTGCGGGCCGGACGGGTAGGGGTCGACCGGGATGCCACGGCCGTTGTCGTCGACACGGCAGCCACCGTCGGCCAACAGGGTGATGCCGATGCGTGTGCAGAAGCCCGCCATCGCCTCGTCGACGGAGTTGTCGACCACCTCCCAGATGAGGTGGTGGAGGCCGGCGAGGCCCGTGGAACCGATGTACATGCCGGGGCGCTTGCGCACCGGATCGAGCCCCTCGAGCACCTGGATGTCCTTGGCGCCGTAGTCGCTCGTTGGCTTGTTGGTGTCTGCGGACACGCGCACCTCTGTGTTGGAAGGAAAAACCGGCCGTGACCAGCGGATTCGTTGGTGACCCAGGAGCTGACAGAGGGGTTCCCCAGGACGTGTCAGCAGGCGTCACGACGTCATCCACATCCTACCGGAGGGGTGCCTCGCAGAGGTGGACAGGTGGCCCCTTCAGCGGCGTCTGACGCGGATCTCGAAGCGCTCCACCCGGGCACCGATCGTGGCCTGCAGACGAGCCTTCAGATCGGCCTCGAGGAAGCGCAGCTGGGTGGCCCAGGCCGGGTCGTCGACCTCGACGATCAGCCGGTCGCCGTCGAGCTTGACGGGTTGCACATGGCCGGCGACCACGTCGCCGACGATCTCGTTCCACCGCCCGAACACCCCGCCCATGGTGCGCGGCGTGACCGCCGCAGCCGAACCCGCGGGACCGGACGGACCACGCAACGACTCGACGACACCGGCCAGGCTGTCGCTGATCGGCACGGGCTCGCGGCGCATCGGAGCAGCGTACCGCCAGGGATCAGAGCAGCGCGGAGGCGACCTTGTCCCAGTTGCCCTGCAGGACGAGGTAGTCGTACACCCCGTGCAGCAGCATGCACAGCACGAGCGCACCGGAGGTGCGGCGCAGGGCGTAGATGGCGGTTCCGATGATGGCGGTCTGGAACACCTGGAGCACGGTCGGCCCGGCCGGAGCGCCGACCAGGATGTTCGGCAGGTGGAACAGGCCGAACAGCGCGCCGGAGAACACCACGGCTCGCCACTCGCGATCGAACAGGCGTCGAGCACCCACGAGCATGATCCCGCGGAAGGTCATCTCCTCGGTGATGCCCACCAGCATCGTGGTGGTCAGCACCGAGACCAGATAGCCCGACCCGGCGTCTTGCGCACCCTCCGAGGCAAAGGTCAGCAAGGCCAACACGATCAGCACGACCGGGAAGACCCAGAGCCACTTCCTGTCGGTGCGCACCGGATCGCGCATCACCGACTTCCACCAGCCGAGCTTGGTGATGACCGCTGCCTGGAAGGCCAGCACCACGAGCAGCGGGATGATGAACTGGCGCACCCACGGCGTGCTCTGGTCGCCGAGGAACTCGAAGCTCACCCGGTCGTCGCCGGGGAGGAGTCGGATGAGCCCGATCCAGATGACCACGTGCGCGACGAAGATGCCGAGCAGCAGTGGAATGGTGGGCTTCACCCCCTCGTCGACGGCGAGCGGGTTTCCGGTGGGCGGAGCAGCAGTCGCGGTCACGGGCGCCGACACTAGTCGCCCGGTACAGCCGTCCCGGACGAGATGCGCACCACGGCGTCGGGGTGCGCAGCCGAGGGCAGGCTCGCCGCCGTGGTGAGCACCACCTGGCCCGGTGGCAAGCTGCCGAGCAGGGCCGTGGCGCGGCCGTCGTCGAGCTCGCTCAGCACGTCGTCGAGCACCAGCACCGGCGCGCTGCCGGTGCGTTCGGTCACCAGACGGTGGGCGCCGAGGCGCAGCGACAGCGCCAGCGTGCGCTGCTCGCCCTGCGATGCGTGGGTGCGCGCCGGCATGCCGTTCAGGAACAGCTCGAGGTCGTCGCGGTGCGGCCCGACGGTCGACACGCCGCGCCGCAGGTCGTCAGCGCGAGATGCGGCGAGCGCCTCGGCCAGGCTCCGTCGCCGCCACTCGGGCTCGTAGCGCAACTCGATCGGGGTGGCCCGTCCGGCCAGGTGCTCGTAGGCCTCGAGCACGAACGGTTCGAGGCGGGCGACGAGCACCGACCGGGCGTGGCCGAACTGCTCGCCGAGCTCGGCGAGCTTCGCGTCCCAGACGTCGAGGGTGATCTCCACCTCGTCGCTCAGCCGGCCGCCGGCCTGCTTGAGCAACGTGTTGCGCTGCTTCACCACGCGGTCGAGCTCGAGGCGCATCGCGTCGTACTTGAGCGCCAGGTCGACGAGCGTGTCGTCGAGGAACCGGCGGCGCTCACCAGGCCCCTCCTTCACGAGGGCGAGGTCGTCGGGGGAGAAGACGCTGACCCGCAGCACGCCGAGCAGGTCGCGGCTGCGCTCGAGGCGGTTGCGGTTGACCAGCACGCGGTTGCGGCCGATCCGGCTGATCTCGGCCTCGACGAGCACCTCGCGACCGTCATCGTGGATGATCGTCGCTCGGATGATGGCGGTGTCGGCACCCACCCGCACCATCGCCTCGGTGGGCGAGCCACGGAAGCTGTCGAGTCGCGCGAGGTAGGCGAGTGCCTCGGCGAGGTTGGTCTTGCCTTGGCCGTTCTGCCCGATCACCGCCGTGGTGCCGGGGTGCAGATCGAACGAGGCGGCGGTGTAGTTGCGGAAGTCGACGAGCTCGAGGTGGCCGACGATCATGCGTCGTGCTGGACGCGCACCGGCATGAGCAGGTAGAGGAAGTCGGCGTTCCCGACGCCGCGCACGATGGCCGGCTTGAGGCCATCGGTCGTGGACAGCGTCACCTCGTCGTCGGGCACGGCCTCGACACCTGCGGCCAGGTAGTCGGGGTTGAATGCCACGCGCAGCTCGTCTCCGGTCGCCGTGGCGTCGAGCTGCTCGCTGGCCATGCCGATGTCCTGGGTGATGGTGGTGAGCTCGAGTGAGTCGGCGCCGATGCGCAGGCGCAGCACCGAGGTCGCCGTCGAGGTCTCACGCGCCAGGATCTTCATTCGCTTGATCGCGTCGAGCAGGTCGGCCCGGTTGACGGTGAGCAGGTTGGGGTGGCTCGCAGGGATGAGCTGGCGATAGTTCGGGAAATCGCCGGAGATCAACCGTGTGCTGAGGCGGGTCCCCGCGATCTCGAACGTGGCGTCGTTGTCGCCGAGGCGCAGCGTCAGCTCGGGGCCGTCACTCAGCACTCGCTGCAGCTCGTTGAGCGCGCGGGCCGGCACGAGCACCTTCTGGTCGGAGCCGAGCACGCTCACACCGGGCAGGTCGCGCACGGCCAACCGGTAGGAGTCGGTCGCGACGAGGCGCAACCCGTCGTTCTCGGCCGCGAGGAGCACACCGGTGAGGATGGCCCGGCCCTCGTCGCGGCTCGCCGCGCTCACCACCTGGCGCAGGGCGTCACCGAACGCCGCGGCATCGATCGTGACCGCTTGCATCACCGGCAGGGCGATGCGCGGGAAGTCGTCGAAGTTGAGCGCGCGCACGGAGAAGTTCGAGCGGCCGGCGCTGATGCGCACCTCGTCGCCCTCGGCCGTCACGTCCACCGCACCGGCCGGCAACGACAGGACGATGTCGGACGACAGCCTGGCGGGGATCACGGCGCCACCATCGGTCTCGCCGTTGACGGTGACGGTGCGCTGGATCGTCAGCTCCAGATCGGTGCCGGTGATGGTGAGCTCGTCGCCCGTGAGCTCGAGGCGCAACCCCGACAGCACCGGCAGCGTGGCCGTGCCCCCACGAGCGGCTCGGCCGGCGGTGCCGAGCGCATCGGCCAGGACGTCTCGTTCGCAGCGGAACTTCACAGGTCAGCCTTTCTCACCATGAGGGTACGTGGAATGGTAATGCTCGTAATAGGTGCTGTGGACTGTGCACAAGGTGGTGTTCGCCCAGCGTAGAGGTGTTGTTCGCGCGCACAGCCGGATCCACGGTGGTCCACAACCCGCGAATGACGCGGATGTGGTTCGGTGGACGACATCGAGCGCGTCCACCGCGACGAGGCAGTCGTCCCCAGGCTGTGCACAGCCCTCAGCTCGCCTTCAGGCGCTGGATGAGGTCGGTCACCTGGTCGTAGACCTGCTTGCGCTCTTTCATCTGCCGTTGGATCTTGTCGACCGCGTGGATGACCGTCGTGTGGTCGCGGCCGCCGAAGAGCCGGGCGATGCTCGGGTAGCTGAGGTCGGTGAGCTCGCGGAAGACGTACATCGCGGTCTGGCGGGCCGACACGAGCGGCCGCTGCCGGCTGCGCCCACGCAGTGACTCGACGCTGAAGCCGAGGATGGTGGCGATCTCCTGCAGCATCTCCTCGTCGGTGCGTTGCTTGGCGACGGTGTCGGTGAGCAGGTCGCCGAGGAGTTGTTCGGCGAGGTGGGTGGAGACCGGGACGTTGTTGAGGCTCGCGTACGCCGAGACGCGGATGAGTGCGCCCTCGAGCTCGCGGATGTTGCTCGTGACGTGGCTGGCGATGAACTCGAGCGTGTCGGCGGGCACGGGGCTGCGGTCGCGCTCGGCCTTGTTGCGCAAGATCGCGAGTCTCGTCTCGACGTCGGGCGGCTGGATGTCGGTGATGAGGCCCCACTTGAACCGGCCGCGCAGCCGCTCCTCGAGGGGCGTGATGGCATCGGGCACGCGGGCGCTCGAGATGACGATCTGCTTGTTCTGTCCGTGGAGCGAGTTGAACGTGTGGAAGAACTCCTCCTGGAGGCCTTCCTTGCCCTCCATGAACTGGATGTCGTCGATGAGCAGGACGTCGATGTCGCGGTAGCGGCGCTTGAAGGCGCCGATGGTGTTGCTGCGGATGCCGTCGACGTACTCGTTGAGGAACGTCTCGGTGCTGACGTAGCGCACCGTGTCGTGCTGGTAGTGGCGATGGACGTAATGGCCGATGGCGTGCAGCAGGTGGGTCTTGCCCAGACCGGCCGACCCGTAGATGAACAGCGGGTTGTACGAGCGGCCCGGCGTCTCGGCGACGCGCAGCGCAGCAGCCAGTGCGAACTGGTTGGACGCGCCCTTCACGAAGGTCTCGAAGGTGTAGCGCGGGTTGAGCCCGGCGAGGTCCATCGCCGAGCTCGTCCTGTTCTGCGAGGATCCGCTCGACATGCCGGTCTCCGCAGGTGCACCGCCGCCGGCCGTGGTCGGGCCGCCGGAGGTGTCGGCAGGTTCCTCGGCCGGTTCGTCGGCGTCGGGCACGTCGATCAGCAGGACGCGGCTCGAGGCGCCGATCTCGTCGAGCGCGTCGCGCACGAGCGGGAGGTAGCGGGTGAGGATCCGGTCGCGCACGAGGTTGCTCGGAGCGCTGAGGCGGAGCTCACCGGTCTCGGAGTCGAGCGCCACCACGTCCTGGAACGTGGAGAACCACACGGCTTCGGAGACCTGGGCCCGCAGCAGTTGGGCGACGGCTGTCCACAGTTGTTCGGCGTCGCTCACCTGCACCTCCTCACCTGGGTCGATCCTGGGTCCACATGGCTGTCCACAAGATGTGGACAACGCTGGCCCACCCCGAACCGGGGCCGCGCAGCAGGCCACGCAACCTAGCAGCTACGCGACAGACCTGCTCACGGCGGCTGCGGGTTGCCGCTGCCGAGCGGCCACCCTAACCTACGGAGGTTCTCGTGTCGGTGGCGGGAGTTCGTGCCGCATCCGACACCTGACGTGATGTCGTCGAAGCGCAGCCTTTCCTGCGCTCATGAGGAGGATGACGTGAAGCGCACGTTCCAGCCCAACAACCGTCGTCGGGCCACCAAGCACGGGTTCCGCGCCCGCATGCGCACGCGCGGCGGCCAGGCCGTCCTGAAGGCTCGTCGGGCCAAGGGCCGTCACCGTCTGTCGGCTTGATCTGGCGCATCCGCGACCGCAGCACCTTCACGCACCTGTCGCGTGAAGGGCGCCGCGTCCGGGCCGGAGCCCTCTGGTGCACGTACGTCCCCGATCCGTCCTCGACCCCACCCCGCGTGGCGTTCGCCATCGGCCGCGCCGTGGGCCCGGCCGTGGTCCGCAACCAGGTGCGACGCCGTCTGCGCGCCCTGCTGTCGTCGTCGTCGCTCCCGCCCGGGGCCTATCTGGTCGGCGGTCGGCCGGAGGTCGCCGCACGGTCGTGGACCGAGCTGGCCGCCGATGTGGCGCTGCTCGTCGAGCGGGTGAGCTCACCTTCCAGCCTGGCGCTGGCGCCGCCGGCCACCCGCACGGAGACGAGCAGCACCGGCACGAGCACGAGCACCTGATGACGGACGCCCCTGTGTGTGCGGTACATATGGAGACCACCCGTAGTGCCCGAGCACTACTGAGAGTGATCAATTGGTACCAGGTGGGCATGGAAGGACGCCCCTCCCCCTGCCGGTTCACGCCGAGCTGCTCGAGCTATGCCCTCGATGCCGTGGCCCACTACGGCACCTGGCGCGGCGTGGCGCTGATCGTCCGGCGCATGCTGCGCTGCCGTCCCTTCGGTCCATCGGGCTGGGACCCGATCCCCGACACCTTCCTGCGAAAGCGAGTCGACGCATGATCGCCATCAGCTTCTTCGAGGGCCCGGCCTGGGTCTTGGCCAAGTTCTACGACTGGACCCACAACTACATCCTGGCCATCACGCTCATTGCGTTCCTGGTGATGCTCATCACCGCTCCCCTGCAGCTCAAGGCGACCAAGGGCATGCTCGAGATGCAGCGGCTCCAGCCGGAGCTGCGCAAGTTGCAGCAGCAGTACCGCAGCGACCGCCAGAAGCTGAACGAAGAGATGATGAAGCTCTACCAGGAGCACAAGGTCAACCCGTTGGCCTCGTGCTTCCCGCTGCTGCTGCAGCTGCCGGTGTTCATCATCATGTTCCAGGTCCTCCACGGCCTGACCGAGAAGATCCCCGGCCGCGAGGGCTTCCCCGGCTTCACCCCCGAGTTCGTGTCGAGCTCGTCGCAGATCTACCAGGACCTCGTCGGCCAGAGCGAGATGCTCTCGTGGGGCCTCGATCTGGCCAAGACGCCGATCAACGCGATCAACGACTCCTTCGCCAGCGGCATGATCTACGCCCTGCTCGTGGTCGCGCTCGGTGCGCTCTACCTGGTGCAGCAGAAGATGGTGGCGGCACGGGCATCCGTCAGCCCGACGATGTCGCCGATGCAGCAGAAGATCATGCAGTACCTGCCGGTGTTCTTCGCCGTCTTCCTGGTCTTCTACCTCACGGGTCTGGTGATCTACTACATGGCCCAGGCGATCTTCCGCATCGGCCTGCAGTACTACATCACCCGCCGCTTCTACAAAGGTGAGCAGTCACTCGGCCGCCAGGCCATGGCAGCGGGCGAGGAAGCCCGTGAGATCGCCAAGAACGATCCGAACGGTGGGATGAGCATCTTCGGCCAGGCCAAGCGCGATGCCGCCGCCGCCAAGGAGGCCTCGGCCAAGAAGTCGGCGTCCTCGACGTCGAGCAAGCGCGTCACTCCGCCGAAGAACAAGCCGACACCATCGACATCGAAGGGCCGCCCGCCATCGTCAGGCAAAGCTGGCCGGCCCCCGTCCACCAAGCCGCCGAAGTCCTGACCGGCGCACAGCTCACACGAGGCACAACTATGGAATGGGTGGAGACCACCGGTCGCACGGTGGAAGAAGCGAAGAACCTGGCCCTCGACCAGCTCGGCATCGATGAAGCCGACGCCGAGATCGAGGTGCTCGACGAGCCGCGCGCCGGCCTGTTCGGACGCCAGCGGGGAGAGGCTCGGGTGCGGGTGCGTGTCAAGCCGACCACCCCGCGACCCAAGGTCGAACGCCGCGATCGGCGCAAGTCGAGCGCCGATCGGGCTGAATCGAACGGCTCCTCGGCGTCCAAGGGTGCCTCGGGCGCCGGTGAGCCGTCGTCCAAGGGCGGTCGCAATGCCAAGCAGGGGTCCGGACGCGGTGGCCGACAGGCCGCAGCAGGTCAGGCGACCTCGGAACCACGGCAGTCGGCCGCACCGCCTCCGACGACGAAGGAGAGCAGTGTGGATGCGCAGCAGGTGGGTGACGAGGCAACTCGTTTCGTGAACGGATTGGTGTCGGCCTTCGGCCTCGACGCCACGACCACGGTCGACGTGCAGGGTGATGAGATCGAGGTGAAGGTCGCCGGCAGCGACCTCGGTCTGCTGGTCGGCCCCCGTGGCTCGACGCTGCAGGCCCTCCAAGAGCTCACGCGGGTGGTCGCCCAGCGTCGGCTCGGCGATCACGACACGCATCTGCGGGTCGACGTCGGTGGCTACCGCGAGCGGCGCCGCGAAGCGCTGAGCCGTTTCGCACTGCAGGTCGCCGAGCAGGTGGTGGCCGAGGGCGCCGCCAAGCGTCTCGAGCCGATGTCGTCGCCGGACCGCAAGGTGGTCCACGACGTGCTCGCCGAGTTCGACGGCGTGGTCACCAGCTCGGTGGGCGAAGAGCCGAACCGCCGGGTGGTCATCTCCCCGGCGAATGGCTGACGACGACCTGCGACGCATCCTCGCCGAGATCCAGCGGCGAGGCGGGATCGGCCCGGTCGATCTCGATGCAGCCATCACCCATGCCGAGGCCTATGCGATCGCGCTCCCCGAGGGGTGCGCGACGGTGGTCGACCTCGGCTCCGGTGGTGGTCTGCCCGGCGTGGTGATCGCCGTCCGTCGGCCCGAGGTCCGGATGCTGCTCGTCGAGCGGCGTGCCACCCGCGCCGATCTGCTGCGGTACGCCGTGCGTGCACTGCACCTCGTCGATCGGGTGGAGGTGACGGAGCGGGACGCCCGAGATCTGTCCGGGGTCCTCGACGGGCCCGTGGATGCCGTCACCGCCCGGAGTTTCGCAGCACCCGAGGTACTCATCCCCCTTGCCGCGACATTGCTCGGCCCCGACGGCGTGCTGCTGCTGAGCGATCCCCCCGATCGGGCTCCCCGCTGGACCCCGGAGCAGCTCCTGAGCTGGGGCTTCGCTGAGGACGGACGCGTCGAAGGCGTGCGTCGTCTGCGTCGTTCCACGTGAAACGGACCTGACGCGACGATCCTGTTCCACGTGGAACCGAGGCGCCCGCCCGGCTTGTTCCACGTGAAACGGACCTGACGCGACGATCCTGTTCCACGTGGAACCGGCCACAGCTCGGTGACATGCCGAGCATCGCAGGGAGTTGGTAGGGTGCATGGACGGCGACTCGTGAGCTGTCATGATGTTCGCAACCGCCAGGAGTGGAGTGAGATGGCCTCGACGAAGAAGCCGGACGACGTGCCGGCCCCCGCTGAGGAGACCCCCGGCCGACCTCTGCCACGGGTCATCGCAGTGGCGAACCAGAAAGGTGGCGTGGGAAAGACCACGACCACCATCAACCTCGGCGCGTGCCTTGCCGAGATGGGATTCCGCACGCTCGTGGTCGACCTCGACCCGCAGGGCAACGCCTCGACCGGGTTGGGCATCGAGAACCGTGGGCTCGAGACCTCGATGTACCACGTGATCATGCACGACGTGCCCCTCGAGCAGTGCATCGAGCCGACGGCCGTGAAGCACCTCTTCGTCGCCCCGGCGAGCCTCGAGCTGGCCGGCGCTGAGATCGAGCTGGTCCCTGCGTTCAGCCGCGAGGGTCGCCTCCGGCGAGCGATCGAGGCCGTGCTCGACGACTACGACTTCGTGCTCATCGACTGCCCACCCTCGCTCGGCCTGCTCACGGTCAATGGCCTCAATGCGGCGCGTGAGGTGCTGGTGCCGATCCAGTGCGAGTACTACGCGCTCGAGGGCCTCGGTCAGTTGTTGCGCAACGTCGACCTGGTGAAGCGCAACCTCAACCCGTCACTCGAGATCAGCACCATCGTCTGCGTCATGTACGACGCCCGCACGAAGCTCTCCGGACAGGTGGTCAGCGAGGTCCGTGAGCACTTCGGTGACAAGGTCTGCCGCACGGTCATCCCGCGGACCATCCGGTTGTCGGAGGCCCCGTCCTACGGTCAGCCGATCATCACGTTCGATCCGACATCTCGAGGTGCCATCGCCTATCGGGAAGTAGCCAAGGAGGTCAGTCGTGGCTCGACTCGGCGGTCTGGGTAAGGGGCTCAACGCCCTCATCCCCACAGTGGAGGGCTCGGAAGGGACGGCTGGAGACGGCCCTCGCCTCGAGGAGATCCCGGTCGATCGGATCGACAAGAACCCGAACCAACCGCGGGTGCACTTCGATGAGGAGTCACTCGCCGATCTGGCCGCGTCCGTGAGCGCGATCGGCGTGTTGCAGCCGATCCTGGTGCGACCCGTCGGTGATCGCTACGAGTTGATCGCCGGCGAGCGCCGCTGGCGCGCTGCGACGCGTGCCGGGCTCCCGGTGATCCCGGCCATCGTGCGCACCACCGATGAGCTGGGCTCGGTCGAACGGGCGCTGGTCGAGAACCTCCATCGCAGCGATCTGACGCCGCTGGAGGAGGCCTCCGCCTACCAGCAGCTCATCGACGATTTCTCGATGACCCACGAGCAGGTGGCTGCGCGGGTGGGCAAGAGCCGTTCTGCGGTGAGCAACATGCTCCGCCTGCTGACCTTGCCACCGACCATCCAGGGCTACCTCGCCGATGGCCGCCTGTCGGCCGGTCATGCTCGCGCCCTGCTCGGCACCCCGGACCGTGCGTTCCAGGAGCAGCTGGCCCGCCGTGCCGCCACCGGCGGCTGGTCGGTGCGCGCGGTGGAGGAGGCGGTCCGCGACCGTCAGGCCGGTGGAGCCGGTGTCGTGCCCGACGAAGCACCCGCTGCCGAGGGCGTGCCGGCTGCCTCGTCGCGCCGTGGGTCGACCGCGCCGACGAGTGGCCGGCCGGCCGGTTTGCTCGAGCTCGAGAACCTGCTCGGGGAGTACCTGTCGACCACGGTGCACGTGTCGATGGGCGCCCGGCGCGGGAAGGTCACCATCGACTTCGCTGATCTTGAGGATCTCGAGCGCCTCTATCACCTGATGAGCGGCCCCCACGGCGCGGAGTAGACCGCGCTACGTGGTGTTCAACTACTCTCCGTGATCCCTCAGGTGGGAGATGAACTCCAGGGTTACGCACAACAGGTGGACAATGCTGTGGACAAACTCTCGATCAGCGCGTGAGTGTCCACACCCGGAGCCAACGCTGTACCGCCAGGCCGATGGCGTCGGCAACGGCAGGCGTGGCATCGAGCACGGCTCGCACCGGACCGAGTGAGGCGAGCACCGCCGGCATCTTCGTCTCGCGCAGCACCGGCAGGCGCAGGCCGTGCGGCTCGTCGAGCTGCAGGGGTGTGTGGCGCAGCTCGGTGGTGAGGCAGTCGGCCAGTGAGTGCCCACCGACGGACTCGAAGGTGGGCACGCGGTAGTAGGTGACGTGGGAGCGCGGTCCGAGGGTGGTCTCGAGGCCGATGTAGGCGTGGGCCCCGAAGCGGTTGGCCGCCTGGGCCTGGGCGACGGGATCGGGCTCGTCGAGGGGCATCACGTGAGCGCCGCGCTGGCGCAGCTCACGGCTCACGAGGCGGCTGATCGTGCTCAGACCGCTGAACTGGCCGATGGCCAGGCGCAATGACGACCAGTCCGTCGGCCCCTCCTCGCGCAGCCGCTCCCGTTCGCGCACCGCCCCGACCCCCG
Source organism: Ilumatobacteraceae bacterium (assembly GCA_036736065.1). Lineage (GTDB taxonomy): Bacteria > Actinomycetota > Acidimicrobiia > Acidimicrobiales > Ilumatobacteraceae > VFMC01. Next base: position 971 of record DAINND010000054.1, on the reverse strand, counting down.
GGCCCGAGCCGGTCTGGCCGATCACCCGGTCGAGCATCCGGATCGACTCGCTGCCGCACACGCCGTCGGTGTGCAGCCCGCAGTCGTCCTGGAACGCCGTCAGCGCGCCGGCCGTCCGCGGGCCGAAGATGCCGTCGACGCGCCCACAGTCGAAGCCGAGGCGCGTGAGCCGCGACTGCAGCTCGACCACGTCGTCGCCGCGCAGGTTGGGTGAGGTCAACAGCAGCAGCCGGTCGCCGAGGCGCCAGCTCGCCTCGACGAGCGCGCTCCAGCAGTCGAGGTCGCAGGCGTCGACCTCGCGGAGGCCACGGGCGTGCTGGAAGCGGTGCAGGGCCTCGAGCGTGGACGCGCAGAACTCACCTGCGTGCATCCGCGCCGCGGCGAAGCCAGTGGCGGCCAGTCGACGCTGCAGGTCGCGAACAGCCTCGCCGCGTTGGCCGGGCCTCAGTGGGAAGACGGAAGGAATGTCGAGAGCTCCTGGAGCAATGCGCTCTTCGGACGTGCCCCGACGATGCGCTTGGCCACATCACCCTTGTCGAACACGAGCAGGGTGGGGATGCTCATCACGTTGTACCGCATGGCGAGGTCGGGGTGCTCGTCGACGTTCAGCTTGGCGATGGTGATCTTGCCCTGCTGCTCGGTGGCGATGTCGGCCAGGATCGGGGCGATCTGCTTGCAGGGGCCGCACCACTCGGCCCAGAAGTCGACCACGACGGGCAGGTCACTCGACGCGATGGTCTCGTCGAAGGTGGAGCTGGTGAGGGTCACGATGCCGTCAGCCATGTTGGGTTCCTTTCGCAGTGACTGCTCGATGCTAGTGAGACAACCCGCGCGAGGGGGTGCTCATTCCCGGGCCCGTTCCCGGGCCGGTGCGGAGGGATGCCGGTCGGTCAGTGGACGTTGGCTTCGAGCCAGCGCTCGGCGTCGATCGACGCCATGCACCCGGCCCCGGCGGCCGTGATGGCCTGCCG
>DAINND010000053.1:0-12894 GCA_036736065.1 Ilumatobacteraceae bacterium | reverse complement strand
GACAGGCCACCACGAGCCCGGGGATGTCGCGCAGCACGGCGACCGCGTTGTCGTTGTGGAAGTGCCCGCCGAAGCCCTTCTGGTAGGCGAGCCCGGCGATGCGCACCACGAGGCCGTTGCGATAGGCGCCCTGCGAGAAGAACGACAGGCTGGCCGCTTCGCCGCGCAACTGGTCCTCGGCGTTGTGCAGATAGGCCAGGTACTGGATCTCCGGGATGGGCAACAGACCGGAGACCGCAGCGCCGAGGGCCACGCCCAGGATCGACTGCTCGTCGAGCAACGAATCGAACACCCGCGCCGACCCGGCGCGGCGAGCCAAGCCACGGGTCACCCCGTAAACCCCGCCCTTGGCACCGACATCCTCCCCGAACAGGAGCACCTCGGGCCTGGCCGCGAGCTGGTCGGCCAGCGAGCGGTTGATGGTCTCGGCGAGCGTGAGCGGCCCCTCGTCCTCGGGCAGGGTGCCGCCGAACAGGTCGAGGCGAACCTCGGCGCGCCCCACCCGTCGGGCGGCGGCCTCGACGAGATAGGGCCGCTGCGGTGCGAGCGGCGCCATCACCTCTGCCGCCGACGACAGCGTGGGCAGTCCCACCATCGACACCGCCAGGTCACGCACGGCCACGCGGGTCGAGAGGTAGTAGGCCTCGAGCTCGGCCGGGGTGACGACGCCGGCGTCGACGAGGAGCTGCGCCGTCGCGAGCAGCGGGTCGTGGGCGAGGTCGGCGCGCATCGCCGCCGGCGTGCGGTAGGCGCTCTCCACGTCGCTGCCGGCGTGGGCGAGGAAGCGCACGGTGCGCAGGTGCAGCACCGCCGGCCGACGCGTCGCGCGGATCTCGTCGACGAGCGCCCGGGCAGTGTCGAACACGGCCGCCGGGTCGTCCCCGTCGACGGCTGCGTAGCGCAACCCGGGCCGGCCCGACAACGTTGCGGCCACCCACCCCTTCGGGGTGGGCACACTGATGCCGAGGCCGTTGTCCTCGCACACGAGCAGCAACGGCAGACCGAGGCCACTGTGGACCGTGTAGCCGACGGTGTTGATCGCTCCCTGGGCCGTGGAATGGTTGACGCTCGCGTCACCGAACGAGCACACCACGACGGCGTCGTCGGCCCACCGAGTGGCGACCCCGAGACGAGCGGCGCGCTCGATCGCGAACGCGATGCCGACAGCGCGCGGCAGGTGTGAGGCGATCGTGCTCGTCTGCGGGATGATGTCGAGCGAGGGGTGGCCGAACACCTTGTGGCGCCCACCGGCGATCGGCTCCTCGGCGAGGCCGAGCAACCCGGCGAGGACGTCGCGCACCCCGGGCAGCGGCTCGCGGCGCTCCTGGCCGGCACGGGCCAGGTAGAAGCCGCCGGAGCGGTAGTGCAGCAGCGCCGGGTCGTTCGAGCGCAGCGCCAGCGCCACCGCCGCGTTGCTCTCGTGACCCGCCGAGCCGATGGTGTAGTAGCCGGCGCCCATGCCGCGCAGCCAGCGCGCCGCGTGGTCGAGGTGCCGGCTGTGCACCTGAGCGCGGAACAGGTCGCGAGCGACCTCGAGCGTGAGCCCGGTGCCGGGGCGGACCGGGCGCTGGCGCGACCACTCGCTCGCCGGCACCGGCCCGCCCGCAGGCGGGGGCAACACGGCGATGCCGTCGAGCAGGTGCACCTCGAGCGGGTCGAGGTCGTCGGGACGCGTCGTGGCCGGGACGTCGGTCGACATCACCGCGAACCTACAGCGGTCCCGGACCCCGGGCGGGGCAGGGCCCGTCGCGGCGATGCCAGACTTGTCCCATGCCCCTGCACCCCCAGGCCGCCACCCTGCTCGAGATGATCGCCGCGTTCGGCGACCCGCCGCTCGTCGAGTCGACGCCGGAGCAGGCCCGCGCCGTGCGCGCCGCTCGCCAACGCCCCTCGACCGAGCCGATCCACGAGTGCCGCGACCTCGACGCCGGCGGCGTGCCGGCCCGGCTGTACCGGCCCGACGACCGCCCCGGGCTGGGCCTCGTCGTCTACTTCCACGGCGGCGGGTGGGTGCTCGGCAGCATCGACTCCCACGACGCCGTGTGCCGGGCGCTCGCCAACGGCAGCGGGCACGCCGTGCTGAGCGTCGACTACCGCCTCGCTCCGGAGCACCCCTTCCCCGCTGGTCTCGAGGACGCGCTCTCCGCCACCCGCTGGGCCCACGCCAACGCCGCCGAGATCGGGTGCGACCCCGCCCGACTCGGTGTCGGCGGCGACTCGGCCGGGGGCAACCTCGCGGCCGTGGTCGCCCTGCTCGCCCCGGTGCCACTCGCGCACCAGTTGCTCGTCTACCCCGTCACCGATTGCACACGATCCCAGCCGAGCTACACGCACAACGCCGAGGGGCCGTTCCTCACCCGCGAGGGCATGGGCTGGTTCATCGATCACTACCTGTCCGGTGACGAGGGCACCATCGACGACCCGCTCGTGTCACCGCTGTTCGCCCCGGACCACCTGCTCGCCGCCACTCCGCCGGCGTTCGTGCTCACCGCCGAGCTCGACCCGCTGCGCGACGAAGGTGACGCCTATGCCGCCCGGCTCACCGCGGCCGGGGTCCCCACCAGCCACCTGCGGATGAGCGGGATGTTCCACGGGTTCTTCTCCTTGGCCGACTTCCTCGACGACGGCCGCATCGCCCACGCCGCAGCAGCCGCCGCCGTGCGCGCCGTGCTCGGGCGGTGAGCGCCGCAGGTCACGCCGGACGGCTCAGACCATCCAGGCGTCGCGGCTGATCGGCACCTGCAGCGACGGCCGGTCGAACGCGAACGGCGCCATCTCCGGGCCTGCCGGTTCACCGCAGGCGAGCGCTGCCAGCCGCTCGCCGAACCAGGCGGCGAACTTGAACCCGTGCCCGGTGCCGAGCGCCGCCGACACCTGCGCGAGCCCCGGCAGCCGGTCGCACACGAAGTCGCGGTCGGACGTGAGGGTGTAGAGGCACGTGGTCGTGCGCGGCGCGCCGAGACCGGGCCCGAGCAGCCGGTGCATGAACTCGGTCAGCCGGCGCTCGTTGGCCGGGTCCGGCTCGAACGTGCGCGTGTCCGGGTCGACCTCGACACCGCCGCAGTCCTCGGCCCCTTTCAGCGCCGTCGTGTCGCCGTAGACGGGAAAGCCGTAGAACGACGGATCGTCCATCCAGATCCAGACCGGGAACCGATCGGGCTGGAACGCCGACAGGTCGGCGCGAGGGAAGTACGACACCTGCTCGCGCAGCACCATCAGAGGCAGCGCGTGGCCGAGCGGGGCGAGCAGCTGGTTGGTCCAGGCATCAGCCGTCACCACGACGTGCCCCGCGCGCACCGTCCCCCGGTCCGTCACCACGTCGACCTCGTCGCCGACCGGGTGCAGGGCGCGCACCGGTGTGCGCTCGTGCAACTCGGCGCCCAGACGCCGCGCCCAGCGCTGCATCACGGCCGTGGCCCGACCAGCGGGCACGATCCCGCTGTCGGCGGAGCAGATCGCGTGCACGTCGCCGCGCACGACGGAGCCTGCGGCGAAGACGGGCCACCGGCGACACACCTCGGCGGCGTCGATCCACTCGTAGTCGACGCCCACTGCGTCGAGGCTCGCGCGGTAGCTGTCGGAGCTGATGAACCCCTCCGGGTGGAACAGGTCGATGCCACCCGTGCGGGTGATGATCTGCTCGCCCGAGTCCGCCTCGACCTGAGCCCAGGTGCGGTATGCCGCGGCCGTCAGCTCGACGTAGCCGGGCGTGTGGTACGAGCGGCGGATGATCCGCGAGTGGTCGTGCGAGGCGCCGCGCACGTGCCCGAGCTCGAAGCGCTCGAGGCCGAGCACCCGACAGCCCCTGCGAGCGAGCCAGTAGGCGGTCGCCGAACCGAGCCCACCAAGGCCGACCACGACGACCTCGGCGTCCGCGGGCAGATCGGCCGGTGCGAGGGCGGCTGGCGCATCGAGCACGCCCGAAGGCTACTCTCGCCCCTCATGCCCGACCCAGTGACGTCGGCCCCTGCGACGGGGCACGTCGAGCGCGAGGTTCGCATCGCCGCGGCCGACGGCACACCGCTCGCAGCCACCCTCTACCTCCCCACGGCACCCGGGCCGTACGCCACGCTCCTCGAGGCGCTCCCCTACCGCAAGGACGACGTCACCGCGTCGTACGCCGACAGCTACGAGCGCTTCGCGGGCGAAGCCGGCTTCGCCGTGCTGCGCCTCGACCTGCGCGGCACGGGCTCGTCGGGCGGCACCCTCGACGACGAGTACACCGACCTCGAGCGCTCCGACCTGGCCACGGTGATCCGATGGGCCGCCACCCAGGAGTGGTCGAGCGGCCGGGTCGGCATGCTCGGCACGTCGTACTCGGGCTTCAACTCGTTGCACATGGCGATGGAGGACGTCCCCGAGCTGGGCGCGGTCGTCGCCGCGTACGCGACCGACGACCGCTACACCGACGACGTCCACTACATGGGCGGTGTGCTGCGCGCCCTCGACCTCGTCGACTACCCGCTCTACATGGTGGCGTTGAACGCCCTGCCCCCGGTGCCCGCCCTGTGGGAGGGTGACTGGTCGGCCGAATGGCGACGCCGCATCGACGCGGCCGAACCGTGGGTGCTGGGATGGCTGCGCGCCCCGTTCGACGGCCCGGAGTGGCGACGTGGCTCGATCCGCCTCGGGCCCGCTGGCGCCGGCTACGAGCGCGTCCGCTGCCCGACCATGCTCATCGCCGGGTGGGCCGACGGCTACCGCAACAACACGTTCCGCACGATCGAACGGCTGCAGGCACCGTGGCGGCTCATCGCCGGACCGTGGGTGCACAAGGACCCTTCGGTGGCCCGACCGGGCCCGAACATCGACTCCGACCGCGAGATCATCGCCTTCTTCGATCAGCACCTGCGCGGTGGACCACCGTCGGCCGAGCACCGCGCCCAGGTCTACGTGCGCCGTCCGGAGCGGGCTGCGGCGGACCTGGCGCACCACGACGGCTGGTGGGCCGAGCTCGACAGATGGCCACCGCCCGACCTGACGACGCGGTTCCTGTCGCCCACCGGTGTCGACGGCATCGACGAGCTCGACGTCGAGCCCGATGTCGGGGGCGCTGCATGGAACTCGTGCGCCGGCGGGCTGCCCTGGGGCCAGCCGCTCGACCAGCGCCACGACAACGCCCGCTCGCTCACCTACGACTGGGCCCACGCCGACGACTGGTCCCTCGTCGGCGCACCGGTGGTCGACCTGCGCGTGCGCTCGTCGGCGACCTACGGCCACATCTCGGTGAAGCTGTGCGACGTCGCCCCGGACGGCCACTCGACCCTGATCACCCGCGGCATGCTCGACCTGCGCCACGTCGGCTGCTGGCCGGCCGACCCGACCGGCGAGGTCGGCCGGGCGCCGCAGCCGCTGACGCCGGGCCAGTGGATCGACGCGCGCATCGAGCTCGAGGCGACCACGTGGACCCTGGCCACCGGGCACACCCTGCGCCTGGCCATCGCCGGCACGGACTGGCCGAACTGCTGGCCTGCGCCCGGCCCGATCCGCCTCGGTGTCGACCGCAGCCGCCTCCAGCTGCACCTGCCCACCGTCGACCGGCTCGCCGCAAGCGCCCACCCGTTCGCTCCCGGTCCCGGGCCGGGCGACGGTGAGACCGAGGGCGTCGAGTGGCGGATCGAGCACGACGTCATCGCCGCCGAGACCCGGGTGCACACACGCTACGGAGGGCCCTACACCGGGCGCCACGGCATCGAGATCGACGACCACTACGAGGGCCACCTCGGCATCAGCACCTCCGATCCGTCTTCGGGATGGGCACGGGGCACGTCGCGTGTGGCGCTCACCTTCCCCGAGGGCCGCTGCAGCACCGAGGCCACCCTCGACGTCCGTTCGGACGCCGAGGCGTTCGACGTCGAGATCCACCTGCGCGTGCACCATGACGACGTGCTGATCGCCGAACGGCACTGGGGCGAGCGCATCGCCCGGTGACGCGGTCGGCGTCAGCCCTCGGCCACGCCGGCGGCTGCGCCCCCGGCACCCGTGCGGACCGTCGGGAGGTGGCACGCCACGGCGCGGCCGGGTGCCATCGCCGCGAGGAGCGGGTCCTCACCACGGCAGCGGGCCTCGATCCCGAGCCGCGCCGCCTCCCCGCTGGCCACCACCGGGCACCGTGGGTGGAACCGGCAACCGGTCGGCACCTCGGCCGGATCAGGGGTCTCACCCGACAACACCTGGGGCTCACCGCCGCGGCGCTCGGGAACCACCGACAGCAGGGCTCGTGTGTAGGGGTGCTGCGGAGCCTCGAGCACCTCGGCCGCAGGGCCGACCTCGACGATCCGCCCGAGGTACATCACCGCCACCCGATCGGCGATGTTCCAGGCCAGCCCGAGATCGTGGGTGACCGCCACGATCGCGACGCCCGACTCGTCGACGTAGGCGCGCATCGTGGCCAGGATCTCACCGCGCACCGAGGCGTCGAGGCTGGCCACCGGCTCGTCGGCCAGGATCACCGACGGTGACAGCGCCATCGCCGCGGCGATGAGCACCCGCTGGCGCTGACCGCCCGAGAGCTCGTGCGGGTATCGGCGCAGGAACCGCGCCGGCGGTCGCAGGCCCGCGCGCGCGAGCGCGTCGACGACGAGCTCGGGCTCGTTGCCCGGACGACGCTGGACGCGTAGCCCCTCGGCGACTGCCTCGTAGACGGTCTGGCGCGGATCGAGCGCACCGGTGGGATCCTGGAACACCATCTGCACGTGGCGGCGCAGTCGGCGCAGCTCGCCCGCCCGACGGGTCACCGCCACACCGTCCACGACGATGCTGCCGGCGGCCAGCGGCTCGAGACCGATCGCGGCGCGCACGAGGGACGTCTTGCCGCAACCGGACTCGCCGACGAGGGCCACCACCTCGCCACGACCCACCTCGAGGTCGACGCCGTCGACGGCGCGCACCACCGTGCCGGACCGGGTGTAGCGCACCTGCACCCCACTCATGCGCAGCACGACCTCGCCGTTCACCCGGCACCGCCCACGTGGACGCACGCCGCCTCGTGGCCTGGACCGACCAGGCGCAGGGCCACGTCGGCCTCGGCGCAGGCGGCCACCGCGGCGGAGCAGCGCGGCCGGAAGGCGCACCCGGCAGGCATCGCCATCGGGTCCGGCGGGTCGCCGGGCAGCCCACGCGGAGCGAGCCGCGAGGCCGGGTCGCCGATCGTCGGGAAGGCGGCAGCGAGCGCTGCGCTGTAGGGATGGGCCGAACGGCCGAGCACCTCGTCGACCGGTCCGTGCTCGACCACCCGACCCGCGTACATCACGGCGAGCCGTCCGCAGACCTGCCCCATCAGCGACAGGTCGTGGGTGATGAACAACATCGCCAGCCGCTGGTCGCGCTGCAGCTCGGCGAGCAGGGCCAGCACCTGGGCCTGCACCGTCACGTCGAGCGCCGTCGTCGGTTCGTCGGCGATCAGCAGGTGCGGCTCACATGCCAGCGCCACGGCGATCAGCACACGCTGGCGCTGGCCACCCGACAACTGGTGCGGGTAGAGGGTGGCGCACGAGGCGCCCAGACCGACCCGTTCGAGCAGCTCGGCCACCCGGGCGCGCACCGCCGGGCCCTGACGGGTGGCGTGAATGGTGATCGCCTCCTCGATCTGCCAGCCGATCCGGCGCACCGGGTTGAGCGAGTGCAAGGCTCCCTGGAACACGATCGCGGCGCCCGTCCAGCGCACGGCGCGCAACCGTCCCGGCCTCATCGTCGCCACGTCCTCACCGTCGAGCAGGATCTGCCCGCCCACCTCGGCACCGGGCGGCAGCAGGCGAAGCACTGCAGCGGCGACGGTCGACTTGCCGCACCCCGACTCACCCGCCAGGCCGAGGCTCTCGCCACTGCCCACCGTCAGATCGACCCCCCGCACGGCAGGCACCGGCCCGGCCTCGGTGCGGTAGGCGACGGTCAGCCCGCGCAGCTCGAGCACGCTCATCGGTCACGCAACCGCGGGTCGAGGACCTCTTCGAGCGCCCGGCCGAACAGGGTGAACGCGAGCACCACCGTCACGATGCCGAGGCCGGCAGGCAGGTAGTACCACCAGGCGTTGCGCCCGATGGCACCGGCCTGGAAGGCCTCCTCGAGGGTGCGCCCCCACGAGGTCTGGGTCGGGTCGCCCAGGCCCAGGAAGGCGAGCGACGTCTCGGTCAGGATCGAGATGGGCACGGCGAGCGTCGTGCTGGCCAGGAGCAGTGGCGCCACGTTCGGCAGCACGTGCCGCACCACGAGGTGGCGCTGCGTCGCACCGAGCGCCCGGGCCCGATCGACGTACAGCCGTCGGCGCACGCTCAGGACCTGGGCGCGCACCAGCCGCGCCGTCGCGGGCCACGAGGTGACGCCGATGACGAGGATGATGTTCCAGACCGATCGTCCGAGCACAGCAGCGAGCACGATGGCGAGCGGCAGGAACGGCACGACGAGGAACCAGTCGGTGAGCCGCATGAGCACGGCGTCGACCCAGCGACCGAAGACACCGGCCGTGATCCCGACGAGCGCACCGATCGCGATCGTGAGCACCGTCGCCGCGAGCCCCACGAACAGGCTGATCCGCGCGCCCCACACGAACTGGGCGGCGACGCTGCGGCCGAGGTGGTCGGTGCCGAGCAGGAACTCGCCGCTCGGCGACGACCAGACGGGGTTGTCGACCGAGGCGACCGCACTGAGCGCGTCGCGCCCGACGAGCCACGGCGCGAGCAGCGCCATGGCCGCGAACCCGAGCAGCACGACGAGGCCAGCCATCGCCAACCGGTCGCGGCGCAGGCGCCGCCAGAGGTCGCGCCGAGCCGCCTGTCGCCGCTCACGGGCGAACTGCGCCGGAGACACGACCACGGCGCCGGCGAGGGCGGCGATGTCGCCCGGCAGGTCGTCGGCCGGCGCAGTCATCGGGCGCGCACCCGTGGGTCGAGCAGGCCGTAGAGCAGGTCCACCAGCAGGTTGGCGGTGATCAGCGCCACGCTGAACAGCAGGAACAGGCCCTGCAGCATCGGGAAGTCCGGCCCGCGGATCGCTTCCAGCGTGGCTTGCCCGAGCCCAGGCCACGAGAAGATCGACTCGACCGCAATGGCACCGGAGAGCACGAACCCGAAGTTGAGCGCGGCCAGGCTCACCACCGGGAGCGCCGCGTTGGGCACGGCGTGCCGGGTGCGCACGTCGACGTCGCGCAGGCCCTTGGCCCGTGCCAGTTGCAGGTAGTCCTCGCGCACCGTGTCGAGCATCGACGAGCGCATCACGATGGCGTACTCACCGAGGTAGGCGAGGGTGAGCGTGATCGCCGGCAGTGCCATGTGGTGGGCCTGGTCGAGCAGTTGCGCGAGACCGGTCGCAGTGCTCCCAGGGTCTTCGAGGCCGCCCGTCGGGAACAGGCCGAAGCGCACCGAGAACACCCCCAGGAGCAACATGCCCAGCCAGAACTCGGGTACGGAGTAGGTGAACATCGAGAACGCGGTCGAGCCCACGTCGAACCTGCTGCCGCGGCGCCAGCCGGCGCGGATGCCGATGGCGGTGCCGATGATCATCGCCAGGATCGTCGAGGGGCCGACGAGCAGCAGGGTCGGCCACAGCGCTTCGGCGATCTCCGTGGTCACCGGTCGACGGCTCTGCATCGACAGGCCGAGGTTCCCCTGCAGGGTCTGGCTCAGGTACGCGCCGAACTGCTCGAGCCTCGACCCGTCGAGGTCGAACTGCTGGCGTAGCCGGTCGAGCTGATCCTGTGTCAGGTTGCGGCCGCGGAACATCGAGCTGACCGGGTCGTCGTTGACGACCCGGAACAGGAAGAAGTTCACCGCCAGGACGAAGCCGAGCGTGGCGATCGCACCGATCACCTTGCCGACGACGAACCTGGCCCGCACGAGGGCTACTCGCGGTCGTCGCGAGAGGCGCGCGAGCGGGAGATCGCCACCCATGCCAGCAGCGAAGCGACCGCGGCGCCGACGGCGATGCCGACGATCGCGCCGACCCCGAGGCCACCGCCACCGCCGTCACCATCGCCGCCGACGGGCGCGAGGAGCATGTAGGTCGGCGAGGTGTTGCTGAACAGCACCGGCCCCGCGTCGGCCGGCTGGCGGGTCCACCCGGTGAAGCGATCGGTGCGATAGGCCTGCAGGTCGGCGTCCTCGAAGAGCACGACATAGGTCGACTCCTCGTAGAACAGCCGCAACATCTCGTGCACGATCGCGACCCGCTTGGCCCGGTCGAGCTCCTGGTTCTGCGCGGTGTACAGCGCGTCGTACTCCTCGCTGCACCAGTTGGCGTCGTTGTAGCCGATCGCATCGAGCGAGGTGGTGAGCTGTGCGCAGGTGAAGTACGACAGCATCGGGTCCGGGTCGACGAACGGCGTCCAGCCCCACACGAACAGGTCGTACTCGCCCGACGCGATGACGTCGGTGAGCTGCGAGTCGTCGAACACCGAGACCTCGGTGCCGATGCCGATCTCCTCGAGCCAGCCGGCGATCAGCTCGCGCACCGGTGCGGCGATGTCGGACTCCGAGCGCTCGGCGTAGCGGAGCACCAGCGGCTGGCTGCCGTCGGGCATCTCGCGCACCCCGTCGCCATCGGTGTCGACGTAGCCGGCGTCGTCGAGCAGCGTCCGGGCCCGGTCCGGGTCGTAGGAGAACTGCTCGGCCTCGGGGATCTCGGGCTGCCAGGCCGGGTCCGGTGAGACGCTGAGGGTCAGGCCGGGCCGGCCGAGGCCGTTGATCACCCGATCGAACAGCACCTGCTTGTCGATGGCGTGATGGATCGCATGACGCACGGTCACGTCCTGCAGAGCCGGGTGCCCGTCACCGAGGCCGCCGGCCATGCCGTTCATCGCCAGCTCGCTGAACCCGCCCTGGCTGCCGACGACGGTCTCGATGCTCTCCGTCTCCTGCAAGCGCTCGAAGGCGCTCGCCGGCACGGAGTGGGCCGCGTCGATCTCGCCCTTCTCGAGGGCTGCGACCATGGCGTCGCCGTTGGTGAACACCCGGAACACGACCTGGTCGATCGCCGGACGCCCCTGCCAGTGGTTGGGGTTGGCCCGCATCGTCCACGACTGGCCGGACTTCCACTCGACCAACGTGAAGGGCCCGGAGCCGACACCGTCGAGCGCTTCGTAGGTGGTGACGTCACCGGCAGCAGGTGCCTCCCAGATGTGCTTGGGCACGATGTAGATGTCGAGCGAGGGCAGCTTCGGGTCCGGCACCGAGCTGGTGACCTTCACCGTGCGGTCGTCGATGACGGTCGCGTCGAGGTTGGCCGTGGCCGACGAGTGGTTGATCCATCCCTGGTCGCGCGAGGTGTTGACCGTCCATGCGACGTCCTCGGCGGTGAGCGGCGTGCCGTCGCTCCACTGCAGGCCTTCACGGAGACGGTACGTGTAGGTGAGGCCTCCGTCGGAGGCCTCCCACGACTCGGCGAGGGCCGGCTCGATGGCGAAATCGGCAGCTGCTTTGCCGGTGAGCGAGGCGTACTGGAGGTTCCACAGCTCGAACGACGACACGAGGTAGCCGGCCGTGACGTTCGGGGAGTCGAGGTCCTGCAGCAGACCGACCGTCAGGGTCACCTCGGCCGCAGTTCCTGCTCCGGCGCCGGGAACCCCCACGATCGCGCCCGCCGCCACGACGACCGCGCCCGCGGCCAACGCTCTCGCCGACCACCTCATCGACAACCCCCTTGTCGCTGCGCTCCCCGCGCCGGCTCATGTTGTCACACCTGCACCGCCACCCCGGACAGGGCCGGCGGGCAGGGTCGGGTCACTCGTCGCGGTCGTGACGCCGGATCCGCGCACGGGCCGCAGCGACGTTGGCGAGCGCGACCACGAGCAATCCGACCCAGACGACGTTCAGCAGGTTGTTCCCCGGGTTGTTCGAGGCCTCGGCCCGACGGGCCGCCTCGGCGAACGTGCCGCCCATCCACCACACCAGGAGCAGCAGCGTCCCACCGAACACCACTCCCATGACGACGTCGCGCTTGTTGACCACGGTGCACCTCGCTGTCGGCCGGATCGCCCGGCTCCGCTCCGAGTCTTGCCGACCGCGGCGGATGTCGCAGTGAGCCGATCGGACCATTCACCGATCGACCGGGCGCTCACCGAGCCAGAGCGACCGCCCGGGCGAAGACGTCGTCGAGCATCGACTCGGTGAGCCGCCCGGTGAAGGTGTTCTGCTGGCTCGGGTGGAACGACCCGAGGAGCACCACACCCGACGGCGCCGTCACCTCGGAGCCGTGGCCGAAGCGCGGCCGCGGCCGAAGGCCCCACAGGTCACAGGCCACCTGGTGCGCGAAGCCACCGAGGCACACCACCACCTGCACCCGGGTGAGCAGCGCCACCTCGCGGTCGAGCAGGTCGCGGCACGCAGCACGCTCGTCGGGCAGCGGGGTGTTCCCGGGGGGCGCGCACTTCACCGCCGCCGTGATCCACACGTCGCGCACGGCCAAGCCGTCGTCGCGCGCCACCGAGGTGGGCTGGTTGGCGAGGCCGGCGCGGTGCAGGGCACGGAACAGCCAGTCCCCGGAACGGTCTCCGGTGAAGATGCGGCCCGTGCGGTTGGCGCCGTGCGCCGCCGGCGCCAGGCCGAGCACGAGGATGCGCGCCGCCGGATCGCCGAAGCCCGGCACCGGGCGACCCCAGTAGTCGTGGTCGCGATAGGCCGCCCGTCGCTCACGGGCCACCTGCTCGCGCCAGTCGACCAGCCGCGGGCACCGCCGACAGTCACAGACGTCACGTTCGAGCCGACCGAGCGAATCCACCGCCCGCACAGTAGGTTCCAGATGGTCATGGCCCGCACCTCCAAGGCTTCCCCGGCGCCCTCCGGCCCCCCACCCACCCTGGTGCTGCTCGTGCGCCACGGGCAGACGCCGACCACGGGCAAGCTGCTGCCCGGTCGCGCTCCGGGGCTGCATCTGGCCGACATCGGCCGCCAGCAGGCAGAGCAG
>DAINND010000052.1:0-12930 GCA_036736065.1 Ilumatobacteraceae bacterium | reverse complement strand
ATGCGGCTCCCGTGCCGGTGGTGATGGAGCTCACCCCCTACGGCGTCGACCACCTCCACCCCGACGGTGTCTTCTGGGCCACCAACGGGTTCGCCTACGCGGCGCTCGACGTGCGCGGCCGGGGCAACAGCGACGGCGACTTCGCGGACTTCGACAACGACGCACGCGACGGCTACGACGCCGTCGAGTGGCTGGCTGCGCAGCCGTGGAGCGACGGTCGGGTGGTGCTGCACGGCGGCTCGTACACCGGCATCAACCAGTACCTGATCATGGCGGCCGGCCCGCCGTCGCTGCGGGCGATCACCCCCGACTCCACGTCGGGCCACGGGATCGACCTGCCCCGCGGCGGGATCCCCCTGCTCTACCACTTCGGATGGCGCCGCCTGGTCAGCAACCGGGCGACCCACTTCACCATCAGCGGCGACACAGCCAACTGGCACGGGCAGCTGTTCGCCGCCCTCGAGGCCGGCACCAGCCTGGTGGAGGCCGCAGCCGCCGCTGGTTCGCCGGTCGACGAGAGCTCGCTGCAGTTCGTCGACCACCCAGCGCCGGGGCCGAGATGGGAGAAGTACCTCGCCCCACCCGCCGACTTCGCCGCGCACGCCGTGCCGATCCTGACGATCACCGGCATGTGCGACGACAGCAGCGGCGGCACCCTGCGCAACTGGCGCCGGTTCGTCGCCAACGCCCCCGCCGAGGTCGTGGCCAGCAGCCACCTCGTGGTGGGACCGTGGGACCACATGGGCACCCACTTCGGACCAGGCCGCGTGGGCGAGTTGGAGTTCGGGCCCGACGCCACCGTCGATCTGCCGGCGCTGCGACGCGACTGGCTGCGCCACGTGCTCGACGGAGCTCCCCTGCCCGAACTGCTGCGCGACCGGGTGATGCTCTACATCACGGGCAGCGAACGCTGGATCGGCGCGCCATCGCTGGAAGCCGCGACGACCGGCAGCGCGCAACGCTGGCTGCGGGCGGTCGAGGGCCCGATGGACATCCACCACGCCGGGTTCGTCGATGACGCCCCGAGCGACGGCCCCACAGCCACCTTCACCTGCGACCCGCACGACCTGCGGACCGCCCGACTCGAGTTGCTGCCACGGCCGGCCGGCAGCGGCCCCGAGTCACCGTTCCACGGCCAACCGATGAACAGCTTCGTCATCACCCAGTCCGGGAACGACCCGACCAACTCGCGCTTCGTCGAAGAGATCGACGGCCACGGGCTGGTGTACACGTCGCGACCGCTCACCGACGACCTCGTGGTGGTCGGCCATGCCGAGCTGCACCTGCACCTCGTGTGCGACCAGCCCGATGCCGACGTGTCCGTGCTGGTGCACGAGGTCACGCCCGATGGAGGCTCGATCTTCCTGACGAGCGACCTGCTCCGCCTCAGCTGCCGCCAGTACGACGGAGGCCACGCCTGGCTCGTGCCCGGTGAGCCCACCGCCATCGCGTTCCGCAGCTTCAAGTGGTGCCAGCGCCGCGTGCGCGCCGGGAGCCGGTTGCGGGTCGCCGTGCGCCACGCTTCGTCGATCATGCTCACCGCTTACCCGCACGGTCGGCCGGCCGCCGCCCCGACAGCTCGCGTGCAGGTGCTGCACGACACCGACCGCGCCCCTCGGCTCGTCCTGCCGCTCGGCGACGGGTGAGGCGCCGAGAGCACCCCGCCGGAACACCATGACTGCTTCGGTCACTGCGCAGTGGCTCGCCCACCCGTACCCGGTGCACGCCACCGTCGCACCCGACGGCTCGAGCGTGGCCGTCACCACCACACGCATCCCCCTCGGCTCGATCGAGGAGGTCCAGCAGATCGTGCTGATCGACCTTGCGGGCGGCGAGCCACGGCCGTTGCCCGCAGCGCAGCCCGGCGACAACACGGCGGTCTGGTCACCCGACGGGCGCCGCATCGCGTTCATCACCGCCCGGACCGGCACTCCGCAGGTCGCCGTCTGCGACGTCGATGCCATCGAGCCGGCGGTCGTCACCGCCCTCCCCGGCCCGGTGTCGGGGCCGGTGTCGTGGTCACCCGACGGCAGCCGCCTCGCCCTGGCCGCCGGCCGCGGGCGCACCGTCGATCGAGCACTGCCGTGGCGCACGGCCCGCGGGGTGAACTGGTTCGACGGCATCGGCCACCTCGACGACGCGCCGCAGCTGTGGGTGTGCGAGGTCGCCTCGGGCGAGTGCACGATGCTCACCGACGACGAGTGGAGGTGGTCGCAGCCCACGTGGTCGCCCGATGGCAGCCGTCTGGCGGCCATCGCCGGCTTCGACCCGGACGAGGCACGGTTCGGGCAGCACGTCCGCGTCGTCGAGCTCGACGGCACGATCACCGCCCCGGCGGTCCCCACCGGCTTCACCATGGCCACGGCGTGGGCGTCCGACAGCAGCCTGCTGGTGCTGATCGGCCACCCCGAGGGACCACTGCCCGACGCCGACGAGCAGCTCCACCGCATGCTTCCCGACGGCACCGTGCGGCGGGTGGTGGCGCCGCTGCAGATCGGCGGCAGCGTGTACGGCGACTCGCCCGCTCTCATCGGAGAAGCCTTCGAGACGGCCGTGGCGATGGACGGCATGGACCTGTACGTGCGCACACAGCGTGGCGGGCGGATGGGTGTGGCCCGCCACTCGCTCGACGACGGCTCGTGGAGCGAAGTGCTCACCGGGGCGAGGGCCATCTCGCCACTGGCGATGACCGCGCACGGCCTGGTCGTGGCCGAGCAGTCGGCTGACACCCCCTGTCGGATCGCCGTGATCGCGCTCGGAGCCGACCCGGAGGCGACCGGGACGGCGCTGCCGCTCCCCGACGAGACACCCCCGCCGACTGGGGCGGAGGTGCACCGCTACAGCGTGGCGTCTCCGCACGACGGCGCACCGCTCGAAGCGTGGCACCTGCGACCGGTCGGCGTCGACGGGCCGCTGCCCACGGTGCTGCTCATCCACGGCGGGCCCGGTGCGGCGTTCGGCGAGATGCTGAACATCGACGCCCAGGCGCTGTGCGCGGCCGGGTTCGGTGTCGTCTACACCAACCCCCACGGCTCGACCGGTTACGGCGAGGACTTCGCCGCCGCCAACATCGACAACTGGGGCGACCTCCCCACCACCGATGTGCTCGCCGTGATCGACGAGGCCGCGGCCCGTGGCTGGGTCGCCCCCGACAGGCTCGGTGTGGCCGGCCTGTCGTACGGCGGCTACCTCACCTGCTGGCTGGCCTGCACCACCGACCGGTTCCGCGCCGCCGTGGCCGAGAACCCGGTGACCAACCTCGTCAGCATGTTCGGCACCAGCGACGTCGGTCGGCACCTGCTGTCGCTGAGCCTGGGAGCCCATCTCCTCGACGACATCGGGCCCTACCTGCGCTGGTCACCCCTGTTCCACGCAGGACGTTGCCACACGCCACTGCTGTTCGTGGTGGGTGAGCGCGACCATCGCTGCCCGCCGACGCAGTCGTTCGAACTGCACTCCGTGCTGCGCGCACTGGGCCGCACCAGCGAGTTGCTGGTCCTGCCCGACTCGTTCCACGCCGGCTCGATCCTCGGCGCGCCGACCGTCCGCCTGGCCCAGGACGAGGCCCTCGTGCAGTGGATGGAGCGGTGGCTGCATAGTGTGGAGGACGAGCGCGAACGGGGGTGAGCGATGGCGGTGTGGGTGGATCCGACGACCGGGCTGAAGCGCTTCGCCACCCGTGCCGGGGCAGCGCCGGTGCGCATGGAGGCGACCGGCTACTCGGTCGAGACCGACACGTCGCGCACCACCCTGCCCACCCTGCCCGCAGGGGTCGTGTACGACGACGAGGCCCGCGCCCGCTACCGCGAGTTCAGTGACGCCCGCCGCGGCGCAGCCGACTTCATGGCCATCGACGGGTCGTTCACGCACTACCTGACCGATGTCCACTCCGACCCACCGGTCCCGCGTGAGCCACTCACCGACGAGTGCGAGATCGTGGTCGTCGGCGCCGGGTTCGCCGGGTTGTTGCTGTGGCACCGCCTGCGCGCCGCCGGGTTCACCGACGTGCGCGTCTGCGAGAAGGCCGGCGACGTGGGCGGCACCTGGTACTGGAACCGCTACCCGGGTGTCGCCTGCGATGTGGAGGCCTACAGCTACCTGCCGCTGCTCGACGAGACCGGCTACATCCCGACGATGAAGTTCGCCTCGGGGTTCGAGATCTTCGAGTACTGCCAGATGCTCGCCGAACGCAGCGGCTTCTACGACCTGTGCCTGTTCCACACCGCCGTCGAGGGCCTGTCGTGGGACGAGGCCACCCGGCGTTGGACGGTGCGCACCGACCGTGGCGACGAGATGCGCGCCCGCTTCGTGGTGCTCGCCAACGGCATCCTCACCACGCCGCAGCTGGCGCGCATCGAGGGCATGGAGTCGTTCGGCGGCGAGTCGTTCCACACGTCGCGCTGGCGCTACGACATCGACCTCACCGACAAGCGGGTGGGCATCATCGGCACCGGAGCGACCGCGGTCCAGGTGATCCCCGAGATCGCCAAGGTGGCCGGTGAGCTCTACGTGTTCCAGCGCACGCCATCGACCGTCGACGTGCGCGACCAGCGCGCCACCACCGCCGAGGAGGTCGAGGCGTGGGCGCATCAGCCGGGCTGGGCGCGCGCCCGCCGCGAGCGCTTCGCGCGCATCGCCGCCGGTCGCACTGCGATGCAGGCCAACGACGACTACCTGTCGGGCAAGGTCGACACCTACAAAGAGGTCAAGCAGCACGAGCGCGCGCTCACCGTCGACGAGATGGTCGAGGCCCAGTTGCGAACCAACTTCCGGATCATGGAGCAGATCCGCGCCCGGGTCGACGCCATCGTGCACGACCCGGCCACGGCGGCAGCGCTCAAGCCCTACTACCCCTATGGCTGCAAGCGGCCCACCTTCCACGACCAGTACCTGCCGACGTTCAACCTGCCCCACGTGCACCTCGTCGACACCGCACCACTCGGGGTGCAGCGCATCGACGAGCGCGGCGTGGTGCACGACGGCAGGTCGTACCCGCTCGACGTGCTCGTCTACGCCACCGGCTTCCGATGGATGGCCGCGGCGACGTTCGACATGGTGGTGGGCGGCGATGGCCGCAGCCTTCGGCAGAAGTGGGTGGAGGGCGGCACGCGCACGTTCCTCGGCGTGCACAGCAATGGCTTCCCGAACCTGTTCGTGATCACCGGCCCACAGGGCGGCGGGGGCAGCTTCAACTTCACCGACTCGATCGAGCAGCACGCCGACTACGTCGCCTGGATGCTCGAGCTGCTGCGCGACCGCGGCATCGATCGGGTCGACGTGACCGTCCGAGCCGAGGAGGCCTACGCCCTCCACTGCCGCGAGGTCGACCTGGCCACGGCGCCGCTGCGCGACTGCCTCACCTACTACAACGGCTACGGCGAGGCCGAGCCGGGCAGCCTCGCCTACTACGGGGGCGGGTCGTGGCACCGCTGGCGGGCGCGGGCCCAGGAGTCGCTCGAGCCCTACGTGCTCGGCGCGCCCGCAGGCTGATCAGCCTCCGAGGCGGCGGACGAGCTCGACGACCGAGGGCGGGACGGCGATGCCTTCGCCGAGATCGTCGGCAGGTAGTGGCGCATCGGCCACCATGCGGATCGGCACCACCCCGGCCCAGCCGCCGGCAGCGACATCATCGGCGTCGTCGAGCGGGCCACCCGTGCGAACCTTGGCCGAGGCGACATCGATCGCCAGCGCGATCACGGTGGTCGCAGCCACCTCCTTGTCCGTCGGTCGACGAAGCTCACCCGATCGGCCGGGGAGCATGTGATCGACGATCGCATCGAGGGCGCGGCGTGCCTCATCGGTGTCGTCGACCAGGCGGGCGGCCCCGAAGAGCATCACCGAGCGGTAGTTCATCGAGCTGTTGAAGCCCGACCGCGCCACCACGATGCCGTCGAGATGCGTGATGGTGCAGCACACGTCGATCGCGGCAGACAGCCGTCGCAGCGTGCGGCTCGCCGCCGAGCCGTGCACGTAGACGGTGTCGCCGAGGCGCGCATGGATCGTCGGCACGACGAGCGGATGGCCGTCGTGGTCGGTGAGGCCCAGGTGGCAGATCAACGCTGCATCGATGATCTCGTGCAACACCGCGGGGTCGTGGCTGCCGCGCTGAGGCTTGCGCCGCAGACGGGCACGCGGATGCGGCTCGGGAGGTGCGCTCACAGCGACCGCCTCGGCCGGGGCACCAGCTCGCCACCGCAGTTCGGGCAGCGGTGCGCCAGTGCGTCACCGCACGAGTTGCAGAAGGTGCACTCGAAGCTGCAGATGAGGGCGGGCCCGCCAGCGGTGAGAGCGTCCTCGCACCGCTCGCACACGGTTCGCATCTCGAGCACGTCGACCTCCTCGGGGCACGCCTGGTCGCGCCGTTCGCCCGCCTCACGGTACCCCCCGGCTTCGACAGTGGTCAAACCTCTGTCTATAGTCGACGCATGACCGAGCCGATCACCCACGAGCAACGACTGGCGCTGTCGTCGGTCGAGCTCCCCGCCGCCCTTCCCGCCTTCGGCGAGTACGTCCCTGCCGTGGCCCACGGCGAGATGCTGTGGATCGGGGGCCACTTCGGGACACAGCCCGACGGCTCGCTGTTCACCGGCCGCTGCGGCGACGACGTCGACGTGGCCACGGCACGCGCCGCCGCCCGATCCGCGGCGATCAACCTGCTGGCGACGGCTCGCCAGGCGCTCGGATCGCTCGACCGGATCGAACGAGTGGTCCAGGTGTACGGCGTGGTGAACGCCACGCCGGACTTCGTCCAGCACACGACCGTCATCGACGCCGCGTCGGAGGTGCTCGTCGAGGTCCTCGGCGACGCCGGACGGCACACCCGGCTCGCCGTCGGTGTCTCATCGCTGCCGGCGAACCTCGTCCTCGAGATCCAGGCCCAGTTGGTGGTGGCCCCCTGATCGGCGACGACGTCGCCGCGCCACCGCGCCTGCCCGACTTCGCGTTCGGCGGACGGCTCTCGCTCGACCTCACCTGGACGGTGCGCTATCGCGCCGTGTGGCCCACCGAACTGCTGTCCACACCCACCGACCTGCACCGTTGGCTCGTCGCCGCGGGCCTGCCTGCACCGGACGTCGTGACGTCGCGCGACCTCACTCGGGCGCGCGGCCTGCGCGAGGCGATCCATGGGGCCGTCGACGACGTGCTCGGCGGACGTCGGCTCCGCTCGGCCGAGGTCGCCGTGATCAACGGCTGCGCGGCACGCCCGACCGCGCACCCGTTGCTCACCACCGACGCAGCGAGCCGGCTCGTGGCGCCCGAGGGCGCCGAGCTGAGCGCTGCCCTCGCTGCGATCGCCCGCGACGCGATCGACCTGCTCGCCGCCGACGACGGACGCCTGCGCAGGTGCGCGGGCCCGCTGTGCAGCCTGGTGTTCCACGACAGCTCGCGTCCGGGCACCCGTCGCTGGTGCTCGGCGGCCGGATGCGGCAACAAGGTCAACACCAAGGCCTACCGGCAGCGACGACGACCGGTCTGAGCCGACGGGCCGGGCGCGACGCGACCGCTCACTGACGGGGGCGCGTGGCCACCGGCGGCATGGGCTCCACCTCGACCCGATCGACGCGGTCGAGCCACAGCATCGGACGGCGCACGTTCCGGAATGGCAACGACGCCAGATCGGGCGAGAGCGTGCCCGGACCGTCGCAACGGATGACCGAGGCGGCGATCGGACCGAAGTCGTTCATGAAGTGCTGCGTGCTCTTCACCACGAGCACCTTGCGCGCAAGGTGGTCGATGCCGTGCTGGGTGAACACGTGATGGCTGAACACCTGGTGGCGTACCGACGCCAGCACCACCTCGACGCCGTCCACACGGATCGCGGCCGACCGACCGAGCGCCAGCATCGGCTCACCCTTGCCGAACAGCGCCTGGGTGGCGTCCTCGCGCAGCGCGAGCACCTCGGCGCGCACATCGAGCGGATCGCCCGACATCGGCCCGCACTTGCCACCGATGCGCAGCGGCAGGCGCGCACCCACACCGGCGGCGTGGCACATCGCCACCGCGCCCGGGTCCCACAGCAGGGCCACGGCAGTGTCGGTGGCACCGCGGCGCAGCAGCTCGGCCAGCACGAACGTCGAGTCCCCTGCAGCGCCACCGCCGGCGTTGTCGGCGCGATCGGCCAGCACCACCGGCCACGACGTGGCCGACAGGGCGAGCTCGACCGCCTCCTCGACGCCCGGGCCGAACCACGACTGCGACAGGATCGTGTCGAGGAAGTCCTCGGCCACCCGCGACGCCACCTGTTCGGCGAGCTCACGGTCGCCATCGGTCGTCACCACGACCGAGGCCGACATGTCGGGCTGGTCGGACCACTCGAACCCGTGGTTGACCGACACGTGCAGCACACCCTGCTCGGCCTGCGCGGCGGTGAAGCGGGCGACGAACGAGCGCATCGGCTCCTCAGGAGTGGGATAGGCCCCCGCCCCCATGAAGCGCACCGCCGCGGTCGTCGGGCGCACCTCGCCACGTCGGATCCGGGCGAGCACGGGCAGCATCTCGGCGGCGCGCACGCCGTAGTCGATGTGCGGGTACTCGCGGCAGGTCACGACCAGGTCGGCCGCGTCCAGCATCCGCGACGAGACGTTGGCGTGCAGATCGAGCAGGCAGCCGACGGCCGTCGTCTCGCCCACGATCCGGCGCACCTCCTGCAGCAGGTCTCCCTCGCAGTCGTCCTCCTGATCGGACATCTGCGCGCCGTGCAGGCAGAGCCAGACCACGTCCACCTCACCCATCTCGCGCAGCGGCGCGCAGATCGAGTCGCGCACGGCCTCCCACGCAGCGTGCGCCGAGGGCAGCGACGGCTGGCACAACCACATCGGACCGGCAACGACGTCCCATCCCAGCCCGTGCGCGACAGCGCACGACTCGCCGTAGCCGACACCGAGGGTGGCGGGCTCCGGGTCCTCACCCCAGCGCACCGCGGAGAAATCGCTCAGCGCGGTCGGGATCGGTGAGAACGAGCTGCATTCGTGCTGCACGCCGGCCACGTAGCAGCGCAACGGTCGGACGGTCATCGTCGCTGCTTCTTCTCGAACTTCATCGTAGGAATCTTACGCATGCCCGGTCGAACCCGACCTCCACATGACGAGCCAGTCGCCGCCGCGGGCCCGCAGCGAGCCGGGCCAGGCCTCGGGCGCGGCTCGGGCGTGCTCGGCCGACGGGACATGAACAGCCATCGACCCCTCCGACGCGGTTGACTGTGGAGGTGCAGCCGACGATCGACCGACCGACAGCAGGGCGGACGGCGTTGGTGGTGGGCGGTGGGCCCGGCGGGCTGATGGCCGCCGAAGTGCTCGCCACCGCTGGCCTGCGCGTGACCGTGGTCGAGCACATGCCGTCGGTGGGCCGCAAGTTGCTGCTCGCCGGGCGCAGCGGGCTGAACCTCACCCACGGCGAACCCTTCGACGCGCTGCTCACCCGCTACGGCCCACAGCGCACCCGGCTCGAGCAGGCGATCGCCGACTTCGACGCCACCGACCTGCGTGCTTGGTGCGCGAGCCTGGACGAGCCCACCTTCGTCGGCTCGAGCGGGCGGGTGTTCCCCCGGTCGTTCCGGGCGACACCACTGCTGCGGGCCTGGTTGCGACGGCTCGACCAGCTCGGTGTCGCCATCGTCACCCGCACGCGCTGGACCGGTTGGGGGCGAGCGCCCGATGGCTCCCTCGATCCGCGTCGCATCACCGTGCGTTCGGTCGGCGGCGACGGTCCGGAAGCTCGCGAGCTGACCGCCGATGTGGTGGTGCTGGCGCTCGGTGGGGCCAGTTGGCCACGGGTCGGTTCCGACGGTGGTTGGGTCGCAGTGGTGCGCGACGCGGGGGTGGCGGTCCACCCACTGCGCCCGGCGAACTGCGGCGTGCGCCACGACTGGGCACCGACCTTTGCGAGCCGCCACGCCGGTTCGCCGGTGAAGAACGTCGCTGTCGCCGTGGCCGGCGACCCGGCGGGTGCGGTGCGCGGCGAGCGGATGATCCCCGAAGCCGGCCTGGAGGGCGGGCCGGTCTACGCGCTGTCGGCGGCAGTGCGCGATGCCATCGACCGCACCGGACGCGCCACGCTGCTGGTCGACCTGCACCCCGACCTGTCCGTGGCCGAGGTGGCGGCACGGCTGGAACGGCGCCGGCCGAAGGACTCGCTGTCGACGGGGCTGAAACGCACGCTCGGCCTGTCGAGCACCGCCGTCGCCCTCGTGCGCGAGGTGTCCGGCGATGCCGTGCCACGCCACAGCGATGCGCTCGCCGCAGCGCTGAAGGCGGTTCCCGTCACCGTGCAGGCCACGGCCTCGATCGAGCGGGCGATCTCGAGCGCCGGCGGCATCGCCTTCGACGAGATCGACCCGGCATTCATGCTCCGCCGCCTGCCCGGCGTGTTCGTGGCGGGTGAGATGCTCGACTGGGAGGCGCCCACGGGCGGCTACCTGCTGCAGGCCACGTTCTCGACCGCTGTCGCCGCGGCGCGGGGCGCGCTGCGCTGGATGGAGCCTGCCGCCACCGGCGACGTCGCCACCACCGCTGCTGGCGCTGTCACCGACGACCCCGACCGCTATGCCGAGATCGACGATGGCGACACGCTGTGGCGCTTCGATCGCCGCTTCCTCACCTCGAACTGGACCTGCATCTGGGGCCGCGGGTGCCAAGGCATCGGTCCGGTGGCGGCGCCCGAGCTCGGCCACGGTTGCTGCTCGCTCGGCGCCGAGCTCGACGGCGCGGACGAGGCGCTCACCCTCGCCGCCAACGCCGACGCACTGTCGTCCGACATCTTCCAGCACCACGCCGAGGCGGCTGCCGGTGGCGTGTTCCGCGACGATGCCCGCGATGCCACTCGCGTGGTCGACGGCGCGTGCATCTTCCTCAATCGCGTGGGGTTCGCGGGCGGAGCCGGATGCGCGCTGCATCTCGCTGCATCTCGCGCCGGCGAGTCACCCATCGACTGGAAGCCGTCGGTGTGCTGGCAGCTGCCGATCAAGGTCGACTGGGTGATGCGCGACGACGACGTGGAGGTGGCCACGGTGCGTGGCTGGGAACGCCGCGACTGGGGCGACGACGGCCCCGGCATGGCCTGGTGCTGCACCGAGGGCGCGGATGCCTACGTGGGCGACCGGCCGGTGGTCGACAGCCTCGCCGACGAGCTGACCGAGATCGTCGGCCACACGGTGTACGTCGAGCTGCGCCGCCGCGTGGGTTGATCCCGGCCTCGCGTCGGCGCAGACGGCCGGTCCAGCGGGGCGGCCGCGGATGGGAGTCGTCCGTCATCGCCCGCCACCGCCGTGTGCTGAGATGTCGGCAGGCCACACCACTGGAGGACGCCGTGACCGGCACGACACCGACACCGACCGTCATCGAGGCAGCCGACCTGGTCCGCCGCGGCGAGGTGTCGGCACGCGAGCTCGTCGAGCACAGCCTCGCACTGATCGACGCGACCAACGAGGCGCTCAACGCCTTCGTCCACGTCGACCCCGACGGTGCGCTGGCCGCTGCCGATCGTGTCGACGCCGCTCGACGCGCCGGGGCCGACCTGCCCCCGCTCGCCGGCGTGCCCTTCGGGGTGAAGGACCTCGAGGACTGCGCCGGCATGCCCACCACCCGCGGCTCGCGCTGGTTCGCCGACGCGCCTCCCGCCACACGCGACGACATCCACGTCGCCCGCTTCCGCGCCGCCGGCGCGATCGCCCTCGGCAAGACGGCCACACCCGAGTTCGGCGCCTGGGGCTACACCGCGAGCCCGCTGCTCGGCGTCACCCGCAACCCGTGGAACCTGGCGCGCACCCCCGGCGGGTCGAGCGGCGGCACCGCCGCAGCGGTGTCGGCCGGGGTGACGCCCTTCGGCACGGCGAGCGACGGCGGCGGATCGATCCGCGGGCCGGGCGCATCGTGCGGGCTGCCCGGGCTGAAGCCCACCTACGGCCGCGTGCCCACCTGGGGCGTCACCCGCCACGCACAGAACGCCGTCAACTTCGCCCTGGCCACCACGGTGGCCGACACCGCGCTGTTGTTCGACCTCGCCGCCGGGCCCGACCCGCGCGACCGCACCTCGCTCCCCGCCCCCGACGTCAGCTACCTCGACGCCATCGAGCAGCTCGACGTGCGCAGCCTGCGCGCCGCCTGGTCGGCCGACCTCGGCTTCGTCGTGGTCGACCCGGAGGTGGCGGCCGTCGCCGGCCGCGCCGCAGCAACCCTGATCGGCTCGGCCGCATTGCGTACCGCCGACGTCGACGTGCGGTTCGACGACTACATCCGCGTCTACGCGCGCATGGAGGCCGCCGACCAGTTCGTCGACGTGCCCGAGGGCTGGGAGGACCGCCTCGACGAGCTCGACCCCCTCGTGGTGGAGGGGTGGCGACGGACACGCACCGTCACGCTGCCGTCGTTCGGCAAGGTCGAGCGCGAGCGGCGTCTGCTCGAGCTGCAGGTCGCCGAGCTGTTCGAGCACGTCGACGTGCTGCTCACTCCCACCAACGCCTGCCCGCCGTTCACAGCCGAGGGACCGATGCCGACCGAGATCGGTGGGCGTCGCTGCCACGGTGGCCATGCGGCCCTGCTGACGATGCTCGCCAACATCGTCAACCTGCCGTCGATCACCGTTCCGGCAGGGATCACCGCCGACGGACTGCCGATCGGGCTGATGGTCACTGCGCCCCGCCACCGCGAAGACATCTGCCTGCGCCTGGCGCGGATCTTCGAGCAGGCTGCGCCGTGGCCACGCCACGCCCCACGGGGGTCCGCTGCGGGACGCGAGGCATGAGCGGCTCGACAGCGCTCGACCGGCTGCTGGCCGCGCGCCGGGTGCTCGCCGTCCAGCCCCACTACGACGACAACGACATCGGCTGCGCAGGCACCATCCGCCGGCGCGTGCTCGCCGGCGCCGACGTCACCTACGTCACCGTCACCGACGACCTCGCCGGCGTGCTCGACCCCGACCTGCCCGACGACCGGG
>DAINND010000051.1:7575-12959 GCA_036736065.1 Ilumatobacteraceae bacterium | reverse complement strand
GGTGGAACAGGCGAACCCGCCGAAGAACGGATCAGGGAACCGCTGGCTGTATGAAGAGGTGGTCGCCCCTCCGTCGACCGCCACGAGAGGCACCTGGTCCGCACTGAGCGGCGTGGCGAACAACGGCACGTCCATCGATGCCGCCGAGTCGTCTGGAAGCACGCCCGACTCGGCTGGCGGTGCCGTGATCCCCCGCTGATCAGTGGTGCTGCCTTCGGCCGGGCCGTCGCGGTCCATTGCCACGAGTCCGCCGGCGCCGACCGCCACCACAACAGCCGCGGCAGCACCCACCAACCAGTGCTTGACCCTGGTGTCGCCGTGGCCCCCGAGGTGCACGACCGCCGGATCGAAGCGGCCCGGGCGAGGCTCCGGATCGGACTCGGCGATGCGTTGCAGACCGTCCCGCAGGCGCACCGTGAACGGATCCATGGAGTCGAGGAGGTCGTCAGTCTTCATGGCAGTTCCTTTCGAAGGGTCCGGAGGGCTCGTGCGTGTCGGGATTTGACCGTCCCGGGCCGGCAGTCCAGGGCGTCGGCGATCTCTGCTTCCGACATGGCGAGCCAATACCGCAGGACGATCACGGCTCGTTGCTCGTGGGGCAGGCGGCGGAGGCTGGCATCGAGTTCGCGTTCCCACTCGGTCAGCGACGTGGCATCCGGCCCGTGACGGGCCATGCGGGCGGTGGCGCGGCGCTGGCCCGTGTGCCACGTTCGACAGAGGTTCACCGTGGTCGTGCGCAGGAGCGCCGTCGGATTCGTGATCGGTCGCTGTGAGGTCTCGGCGTATCGGTACACCTTCACGAAGGCGTCCTGAGCGATGTCCTCGGCCGCGTCCGGAGCCCCGGTCAACAGCCGCGCCAACCGCACGGTCGATACGAAGTGCTGCGCATAGAAGCGCTGAAAGCGAGTGTCCACGCGATCGACGGAATCCGCCGGCTCGCTGACATCGATGAGCGGGTTCACCCCCACATCGACCTCACCGACACGAGTCTGGTTCCATCGCGATCGCCCGATATCCCTCCGGCTCCCCTGGCCGCCGAGGGCGAGACCGGCCATCGCCGTCGCCGACGGCCGGGGCGCCAACGATCCGGAGGCAGTCGAACTCGGGGAGTTCGCTGCTCACCCCGCGTCAAGCACTGCGACGCGAACGACATCGGACGGCTCGGTGGGGGTGCCGCACACGACCAGGAGCAGTGCCGCGGCGAGAGCAGCAGCGATCGTCCTCACAGCATCCCGAGGCGATCAAGACATTCCAGGTGCCATTGAAAGCCGCGATCGGACGTGTCCCCGGGCCGCATGTCTCGCACCCCGACCAGTGCGGCCAAGAGGTCCTGCAGTGCGAACGAGAGCCCGTAGACCTTCCACCCCGAGACGTGATCACCGTCGGCTTCGAGCACAACTGAGATTCGTGTGCCGTGGCCGTGTTGGAGGTTCAGCAGGTCGTAGCCAAGATCGGTCGTTTCCCAGCTGAGCAGGCCGCGCCAGTCGTGGTCGACCTCGGCCGGTGCCGTCGTGAGATGGGCCCGCTCCTCGTCGGTCTGCAGCATCGCGATGACTTCCGGGTCGGTGATGGTCATCAGCTTGTAGATGCGGCGCTCGTCGACCTCGTCGTCGTTGGCGTAGTCCTCGTCAGGGATGATCGTGAGCGGAATCTCGTAGGCGCCGAAGCGCCGCTCGAGCAGCCGCTCGAGCTCGGCGCAGGTGTACTTGCGGGGCCTCGCCCGCTCCCAGCGGTCCTTCAGCGCCTCGTAGTCCGGATCGTCTCCGGTCACGTCGTCATCGTTCTCCTTCGATCGTTCGCGGCCTGCCGCTCCGCAACGCCGTAGAACGAGTGCATGTGGGGCGTCCGGTGGCGCGGATGGTAGTGCCAGAACTTGCCCCGGCGGTCGGCGTCGATCTCGGGCCCGACCGGCCGTCCCGTCGGGTTGACCGTCTTTGCCAACAACTTGGCCTGGTTCCCCGAAACCGACCAGACGTCGTTGCCTCCCTTACCCCACGCGGTTGCCGTCGAGCGGCTCATGCCGACGCCGATATAGAGGTCACCGTCATGACGGACCGCCCGATGGTGATTGTAGGAGTGGCGTCGCTGGTAGAGCTCTGCTGCAGCTGCCGGAGCGCCCAAAGCTCCAGGACCCCACCCCCGACGGGCTTCTCCCCGCTCACGACTCGGCGTGGCCGACGCATCCCGAAACGCCGGTTTGGCGGCTGCAGACGGTCAGGCTTCCAGGGCCTTGGACCACCGGCGTGCCCACGCCTCGAGTGGCTGAAGTGACGTGCCGAGCTCACGGCCGAGCTTCGTGAGGTCGTAGTCGCCACTCTGGGTCTGCACGACGAGCGAGACCGAGTGTTGATCGAAGCCACGGATTCCCTCCACGACCGTTCAGACCTCGACGATCAACTGTGGCAACGACTGCGAGCACACCTGTCCGACGAGCAGGCCCTCGATCTGTTCATGCTCGCCGGGTGGTGTCACGCGATCAGCTACGCAGCCAACGGCGCACGAGTCGACATGGAACCCGGCGCGCCGAGCTTCGCCGACTACCACTGACCACGTGACTGCCACCCGACGCGTCGAGGCTGCGCTGGGCCGTCACCACCACCACCGATTGGTGAACCCCGGCCTCACGGCCCTCAGGAGCACCGGGATCGAGATCGACGACATCATCCGAGGTCGGCGTCACGCGCACTCGACCCGCAGCGCACCTCGCCGGGATGGTGACCGGGACCGACCGCCGCCGACCGGCCTCTACGACAGCGTGGTCAGCACGCCGGCCAGCTCGTCGAGCAGCTCGCTCGGGTCGAGCCCCAAGCCCTCGCCGTAGAGCTTGACCTTCGGCTCGGTGCCGCTCGGGCGCACCTGCAGGCGCACCTCGGGCCCGCACTGCAGGCGCAGCAGGCCGGCCTCGTCGAACCACTCGACGTCGGTGACGGCCCGGCCGCCCACCGACGTGGGCGGTGCAGCACGAAGTGCGGCCACCGCCGCCTTGCCGGCTGCGGGGTCGAGGCGCACGGAGCGTTCGCGGGTCACGTGGCGGCCGTAGGTCTGCTCGATCGAGGCGAGACGGTCGAGCACCGTGAGCCCCTCGTGGTCGGCGAGCGCGGCCACCTCGGCGAGCAGCACGGCTGCGGTGATCCCGTCCTTGTCGAGCGGCCGGGCGCACACCAGGTAGCCGAGGGCCTGCTCGTAGCCGAACACGAAGCGAAGCTCCGGGCGGGCGAGCACGGAGTGGCCGATCCATTTGAAGCCGGTGAAGGTCTCGGCATGGTGCACGCCGTGGCGGGCGGCCATCCGGCCGAGCAGCGACGACGACACGAGCGTGGTCACCACCAGCCGGTCGTCCCCCGTGGTGTGGCGCAGCCCGTGGTCGGCGAGCAGCCAGCCGATCTCGTCTCCGCTGAGCGCCCGCCAGGAGCCGTCGGGCAGGGCCACGGCGGCGCCGAGACGGTCGGCGTCGGGGTCGTTGGCGATGGCCAACGTGGCGCCGGCGCGGCGGGCCAGCTCGACCACCCGGTCCATCGCACCGGGCTCTTCCGGGTTGGGGAACTCCACCGTCGGAAAGCTGCCGTCGGGCTGGTGCTGCTCGGCCACCACGACCGGCGCCGCCAGCCCGGCGCGGGCGAACGCATCGACCAGCACGGCGCCGCCCACACCGTGCAGCGCGGTATAGGCGACGGGACGGCCGGCGAGATCGGGTCGGAAGCGCACCGTCGGCACCGCATCGAGATAGGCGGTGAGCGCCGAGCCGTCGAGCACCTCGATCAGCGGATGATCGGGCGCAGCCAGGTCGACAATGCACGGGTCGACGGCGTCGATGCGGGCCGCGATCTGCGCATCGGCGGGCGGCACGATCTGTGACCCTGTGTCGAGGTAGACCTTGTAGCCGTTGTCGGCCGGCGGGTTGTGGCTGGCGGTCACCATCACCCCGGCCGCCACACCGAGGCCGGTGATGTTCCACGCGAGCACTGGCGTGGGCACCGGCGCCGCGAACAGCAGGGCGCGCACACCGCGGGCGGCGCACACCCGCGCCGTGTCGAACGCGAACAGGTCGCTCTTGCGGCGGGCGTCGTAGCCGATCAGCACACCACGCTCGGCGGCGCGCGGGTCGGCGGCCAGCAAGTGGTCGACGAGGCCCGCGGCAGCCTGGCGCACCACGAGCCGGTTCATCCGCTGTGGCCCCGCGCCGATCGCGCCGCGCAGGCCGGCGGTGCCGAACTGCAGGCGGCCGGTGAACCGTTCGACGAGCACGTCCTCGGGCCCGGCGAGCAGCTCGACCAGCTCGGCGCGCAGGTCGTCGTCGGGCTCGGCCGCCAGCCACCGCTCGGCGGTCGGCCGCACGGAGGCCGTCGTCATGGCAGCAGGGTCCTCAGTTCGACCAGCGGCCGCGGCCCGACGTGGGAGATCACCTCGGCGGCGGCGATGGCGCCGATGTGAGCGCACTCGGACAGGCTGCGGTCGCGGGTGAAGCCGTAGAGGAAGCCGGCCGCGAACAGGTCGCCGGCCCCGGTGGTGTCGAGCACCCGGTCGACGTCGACAGCGGGCTCGGCGAGCACACCGTCGGGGGTGACGACCAAGCAGCCGTCGGCGCCCACCGTGATGACCGCCAGCGCGCAGTCGCGCTGCACCTCGCGGATGGCCCGGTCGAGCGAGTCGACCTCATAGAGCGACACGAGCTCGGCCTGGTTGCCGAACAGGCTGTCGACCTCGTCGGCGCCCAGCCCGCGGAAGTCGTCGCGGTGGCGGTCGACGCAGAACGAGTCGCTGAGCGTCAGGCTCACCCGACGGCCGTGCGCATGGGCCACCTGGGCGGCGTGACGGAACGCGTCCTTGGCCGCAGGCCGGTCGTAGAGGTAGCCCTCCATGTACAGCACCGCCCCGGCCGCGACGGTGGCGGTGTCGACGTCGTCGGGCTCGAGCAGCGACGACACCCCGAGGTAGGTGTTCATCGTCCGCTCGGCGTCGGGTGTGACGACGATGATGCACCGCCCCGTTGGCGTGACGCCATCGGGCCGGCCTGGACGGAACCGCACGCCGACGGCGCGCAGGTCGTGGCCGAACACCTCACCGAGGTCGTCGTGGCTGACCTTGCCGATGTAGGCCGACCGGCCGCCGAAGCTCGAAACACCGACCACCGTGTTGGCCGCCGAGCCCCCGCTCATCTGGATGGCGCTGCCGAGCGCTCGGTACAGCTCGAGCGCCCGATCGGTGTCGACCAGGGTCATCGAGCCCTTCACCAGCTCGTGGTGCGACAGGAACCAGTCGTCGGCGTGCGAGATCACGTCGACCAGCGCGTTGCCGAAGCCGACCACGTCGTACTGGAGCTGGACCTCGGGCACGTCGGATGACGCTATCCGCTCGACGCCACATCCGCCCGACCCCCGGTGCAC
>DAINND010000051.1:0-7565 GCA_036736065.1 Ilumatobacteraceae bacterium | reverse complement strand
CGGTCATCTCCGGGCTACTCCGGTCAACTCCGGTCAACTGCGGTCACCTCCGGTCACCTCCGGTCAACTGCGGTCACCCCTATCCCCTCCCGCGCGTGTCGAGCAGCGGCCGTTCGAGGGCCCTAGGTCGACACACGCTGGCGTCACTGGACCTCTCACTGCTTGCGCATGTCGAGCTGCGGCCGCTCGAGGGTCCGAAATCGACATGCGCGCAAGGGGGTGAGGGGGCTGATGACGAGGTTGCAGGCGCAAGTAGCCTCGGCACGGTGAGCGACGACCCGTACCGACTGCCGCGATCGGCCCTGCCCACCCGCTACGACCTGGTCCTCGAACCGGACCTCGGCGCAGCACGGTTCAGCGGCCGGGTGACGGTCGCCCTCGACGTCGTCGCGGCCGTCGAGCAGCTCGTGCTCAACGCCGACGAGCTCGAGATCCACGACGTCACCGTGAACGGTGCGGCGGTGGCACATCGCCTCGACGCCGCCACCGAGCGGCTCGTCGTCGACGCTGCGCTCGGCACCGGGCCGGCGACGATGGCCATCGCCTTCACGGGCACGCTCAACGCCAAGCTGCGCGGCTGGTACCGCAGCATCTTCCGCGACTCCGATGGCACCGAGCACGTGATCGCCACGTCCCAGATGCAGGCCACCGACTGCCGTCGGGCGTTCCCGTGCTGGGACGAGCCGGACTTCAAGGCGGTGTTCGCCGTCACCCTGGTGGTCGAGCCCGACCTGCTCGCCGTGTCGAACGGGGCCGAGGTGGCGCGCGTCGTCCGGCCCGACGGGCGCCACGAGGTGCGCTTCAGCGAGACGATGCCGATGAGCACCTACCTCGTCGCCTTCGTCGTCGGCCCGCTCGCCACCACCGAGGCAGAGCCGGTCGCGCTGCTCGGCAGCGACGACCAGACGGCGCCGCTGCGCATCGTCCACGTGCCCGGCAGGGAGCACCTCACCGGCTTCGGCATCGACGTCGCCCGCTTCGCCATCGACTGGTACCAGCGCTACTACGGCCTGCCCTATCCCACCGACACCTGCGACATGATCGCCCTGCCGGACTTCGCCGCGGGAGCGATGGAGAACCTCGGCTGCATCACCTACCGAGAGAACCTGTTGCTCGCCGACCCCGCGGTGAGCACCCAGGCCGAGCTGCAGAACATCGCCGACGTGATCACCCACGAGCTGGCGCACATGTGGTTCGGCGACCTGGTGACGATGCGCTGGTGGAACGGCATCTGGCTGAACGAGGCGTTCGCCACGTTCATGGAGGTCGCCTGCTGCGACGCCTACCGCCCGGACTGGCAGCGCTGGACGTCGTTCGGGCTGGAGCGCAGCCTGGCGTTCGAGGTCGACTCGCTGGCCTCGACCCGCTCTGTCGAGTACCCGGTCGAGGCGCCGGCCGACGCCGACGGCATGTTCGACGTGCTCACCTACCAAAAGGGTGGCGCCCTGCTGCGCATGCTCGAGCAGTACCTCGGCGAGGAGGGCTTCCGCTCCGGCGTGAACCACTACCTGCGCACCCACGCCCACGGCAACACCGAGACCGGCGACCTGTGGGACGCGCTCGAGGCGATGAACCCGGCCACCCCGGTGCGCCGCCTGATGGACAGCTGGATCTGGCAACCGGGTTACCCGCTGGTGACCGCCCGCCTCGACGGCAGCGACCTGGTGCTCAGCCAGCAGCGCTTCGCCTTCGGCGACACCGACGACCCGAGCCTGTGGGTGGTGCCGCTGCACCTGCGCAACGGTGACGACGAGCGCAAGGTGCTGCTCGACGCCGCCGAGCTGCGCGTGCCGCTGGCCCACCCCGATGCGGCGGTGGTGGTGAACGCCGGCGGGCACGGGTTCGTGCGCGTGAGCTACGACGCCGCGCTGCGTGCCCGGTTGGACGCCGCTGCACTGCCGACGCTCAGCACGATCGAGCGCTACAACCTCGTCGACGACGCGTGGAACGAGGTGGTGGCCGGCCGCCTGGGGGCGGCCGAGCTGCTCGACTTCCTCGACGCCTTCGCCGACGACCGCGACCTGGCCGTGTGGCAGGCCATGGCGGCGGCGCTGCGCGGGCTGGGCCGCCTCGTCGACGGCGAGGCGCACGCGGCGTTGCGACGGCGGGTCCACGCGCTCGCCGCGCGCGCGCTGGCCGAGCGCGGCTGGACGGCCGCTGCCGACGACACCGACCTCACCCACAAGCTGCGCGGCCTGCTGGTGTCGCTGGTGGCCGTGCTGGGCGCCGACGCCGACGCGCAAGCCCGCTGCCGGGCCATCGTCACCGACCCCGGCTCGAGCCACCCCGAGCTCGTCGCCGCCGCCACCAACGTGGTCGCCGCCACCGGCGACGTCGACGACTTCGAGCGGCTGCTCCACGGCTTCCGCACCGGCGCCACGCCGCAGGAGCAGCTGCGCTGCCTCTACGCCCTCGGCGAGCTGCCCGACGAGGCGCTGGTGCTGCGCGCCTGCGAGCTGGCCCTCAGCGACGAGGTGCGCACGATGAACGCACCGTTCCTGCTGCAGCGCTGCATCGCCAACCGCCACCACGGCGCGGCCGCATGGGCCTTCGTCCGCCGCGCCTGGCCGACCATCGTCGAGCGCATGCCGGCCAACCTGGTGGTGCGCGTCGCCGACCCGGCCAAGCTGCTGAACACTGCCGAGGTGGTGGCCGACGTGCAGAGCTTCTTCGCCGAGCACCCGATCCCGCAGTCGGCCAAGACGCTCGACCAGATCCTCGAGCGCCAGCGGGTGAATGCTGCGCTGCGCGCCCGCGAGGAGGGACCGCTCAGCGCCGCGCTCGGCGGCTGATCCCCGCCCCGGTCAGGGGCCAGGAGCCCGGCGCAGGCAGCTCAGCCGATCAGCTCGACGTCCAGCTCGCCCGCCGAGTGACGGGCGCGCAGCACCTTCTTGTCGAACTTGCCGACACTGGTCTTCGGCACCTCGGTGATGAAGCTCCACCGCTCTGGCAGCCAGAACTTCGCAGTGCGCTCGCTCAGCCAGTCGCGCAGCTCGGCCGCCGTCGCCTCGGCGCCCTGCTTGAGCACCACGCAGGCCATCGGCCGCTCGTCCCAGCGCGGGTCGGGCACGCCGATCACGGCGGCCTCGAGCACGGCGGGGTGGCCCATGATCGTGTTCTCCAGATCGACCGAGCTCACCCACTCGCCACCGCTCTTGATGACGTCCTTGGCGCGGTCGCTGATCATCACGTAGCCGTTCGGCTGGACCGAGGCGACGTCACCGGTGCGCAACCAGCCGTCGTGGAACTTCTCCGGGTCGTCGACGTTGTAGTACGAGCCGGTGATCCACGCGCCGCGCACCTCGATCTCGCCGAGCGACTCGCCGTCCCACGGCACCACGGCGCCGTCGTCATCGGTGATCCGCAGCTCGACACCCGGGATGATCCGGCCGGTCTTCACCCGCCAGTCGGTCTCGCTGAGATCGCCCATCTCCTTCGGCGGGTGCCCGATCGCGCACACCGGGCTCGTCTCGGTCATGCCCCAGCCCTGCACCACGGGCACGCCGAACGTGGCGCGATAGCCGTCGATCAGGCCCCGCGGCACCGCCGAGCCACCGCACATCACCAGGCGCAGCGACGACATGTCGGTCTGCGGCGCGTTGTTGAGCAGGTCGTTGAGCACCGTGGGCACTGCGCCGGTGAGCGTGGGGCGGGTGTCGGTGATGATCCGCGACAGCGGCGCGGCCTGCAGGTACTGCTGTGGGAACACCAGGTCGGCGCCGATCATCCATGCGGCGTACGGCGTGCCCCACGCGTTGGCGTGGAACATCGGCACGATCACCAGCATGCGATCGGTCTCGGCGAGGGCGATGTTCGCCGTGGAGGTGACCGCCAGCGAGTGCAGGTAGGTGCTGCGGTGGCTGTACATCACACCCTTGGGGTTGCCCGTCGTGCCGCTCGTGTAGCACATCGCCATGCCCTGGCTCTCGCGCAGCTCGGGATACTGGAACCCTGAGGGCGCGGCCTCGATCAGCTCGTCGTAGTCGAGCAGCCCGGCGCCGAGGCCGGACGTGTCGCCGGTGCCCTTCACGATGATGTGCTCGACCGTGGTGAGCTGGTCGCGCACACGCGCCAGCAGCGGCGCGATGGACGCGTCGACGATGATCACCTTGTCCTCGGCGTGGTTGATCACGAAGGCGAGCTGCTCGGGGAACAGGCGGATGTTCAACGTGTGCAGCACGGCGCCCATGCACGGGATGGCCAGGTAGGCCTCGAGGTGGGTCTGGTTGTTCCACAGGAACGTGCCGACCCGGTCGCCCTCGCGCACACCGAGCGAGGTGAGCACGGCAGCCAGGCGGTCGGCGCGTTCGGCGACCTGCGCGAAGGTCGACTCGACGTAGCCGTCGCCGGTGAATGTGATCACCTTGCTGTTGGCATGGACCTGGCGCCCGTGGGCGAGGATCGGGCCGAGCGTGAGCTGGTAGTCGTCCTGCATCGTGCTGTGCAGCATGAGTCCCCCCTGGTGGTGCGTCCGCAGCAGTGCCGCGCTCGGAAGAGAATAGGCCGCGACGTCCGGCGGCCTCCGCTCGCCGCCCGTGCCCCCCGTGCCTGACGCCGTGACCACCGACCTCGCCCGCCTCGTCGAGGCCTACGCCGCCGAGCACCACTGCCCCAGCATCGCCTGGGGCGTGGTCGACGCGGACGGCCTCGCCGCGTGGGGCAGCACCGGCACGCTCGAGGTCGGTGCCGCACGGCCACCGAGTGAGCAGTCGGTCTACCGCATCGCCTCGATGACCAAGAGCTTCAGCTGCGCCGCCGTGCTCACCCTGCGCGACGCGGGCGCGCTGTCGCTCGCCGACCGCATCGCCGACCTTGCGCCGGAGCTGGCCGGGGTGCGTGGCCCCACGGCCGATGCCGCCCCGATCACCGTCGGTGACCTGATGTCGATGGCCTCGGGGCTGCCCACCGACGACCCGTGGGCCGACCGCCACCTCGAGATCACCGACGACGAGCTCGACGCGGTGGTGCAACCAGGCCTGTTGTTCGCGCACAGCCCCGGCACGGCCTACGTCTACTCGAACCTCGGCTTCGGGCTGCTCGGCCGGGTGGTCCGACGTGTCACCGGGCGCACGATCCAGCAGGTCGTCAGCGAGCAGTTGCTCGCCCCGCTCGGCATGGCCCGCACCACGTGGGTGCAGCCCGATCACGACGAGTGGGCCCGGCCGCACCGAGTGGTCGACGGCCGCATCGAGCCCGAGGGCACACCGCTCCAGGACGACGGTGGCATCGCGCCGATGGGCGGGCTGTGGACCACCGTCGCCGACCTGGCGACATGGGTGCGCTTCCTCGACGATGCCTTTCCGGCGCGTGACGACCCCGACGACGGGCCGTTGTCCCGCTCGTCGCGGCGCGAGATGCAGCGCATCCACACCTTCGACGGCATGCGCAAGGTGGCCGGGGAGCAGTTGGTGATGGGGTATGGCTACGGCCTGCGGATCGGCGACAGCTCCACGCTCGGCCGACTGGTCACCCACGCCGGCGGCCTGCCCGGATTCGGCTCG
Organism: Ilumatobacteraceae bacterium; assembly: GCA_036736065.1. Taxonomy (GTDB): domain Bacteria; phylum Actinomycetota; class Acidimicrobiia; order Acidimicrobiales; family Ilumatobacteraceae; genus VFMC01. The sequence goes on along the minus strand of DAINND010000051.1, from coordinate 2,064 downwards.
AACATGCGCTGGCTGCAGGGTCGCCGGCTCGGCGCGATCGCCGTGGGCAACCGCACGTACGCCCCGATGAGCGAGCTGACGATGCGCATGCTGCAGCTGCTGTCGGGCGCCGGTCGTGCACCACGCCCGGCGCCGACCGTGTCGGCAGCGCTCGATGCTGCAGCGCGACGCCTGGTTGCGCTGCTGGGCTCCTGGGACGACACGACGGCCGATGCGCTGTTCGCCGACAACGTCGCCCCCGACGACGCGTACGCCCGACGCGCCGCCGCTGCGGCGAACCTCGTCGGGGCGTGCGGCGGCGCCCTCGACATCGAGGCCGGCGATCCCATCGACGCCGCGACCGGCGTCGTCCGGCTCCGGCACCCGAGCGGCACTCCGGCTCGGCTGCGCGTCGAGCTGGCGCCACTGCTTCCGCCGCGGGTGCAGCACTACGACATCGAACTCCCGAAGACCGGGACGGACGGCAGCGGCGCCGGGTAGTCCGGCACCTGCGCAGGCTGCAGGGCGCCAGCAACGGTGGGTGGATGCACCGTTGCTCCCATCTGCGCCCTGCCCGTGCGATCGCCGCCGTCGCACTGCTCGCCACCGTCGCGGCGGGCTGCAACGAGGACTCGACCCCCACCACGGAGGCAGCGCCGACCACCGCATCGACCACATCGGGATCCTCCACCTCGGCGGCGGCCGGGGAGCCGCAGACGATCACCGTCACGGCCACCGGCCACGCGCACGGCCAGCCCGACTCGCTGACGATGACGATCGGCGCCGAGGTGACGTCACCCAGCGTCTCGGAGGCGCTGTCGACGCTGTCGACCAAGCTGACCGCGTTGATCGGGTTCCTCGGCGACTCGGGCATCCCCAGCGAGGACATCCAGACCGTGTGGCTGAGCACGTACCCGATCTACGACGGCTTCGACGGCGAGGGCTCACCGCGCATCACCGGATACCAGGCGAGCGTGGCGCTGAACGTGCAGGTGAGCGACCTCGACACCGCAGGCACACTGATCGACGGGGCGACGTTCGTCCTCGGCGACGCGCTGCGCCTGCAGGGCCTGTCGTGGACGATCGCCGACAGCGACCCGTTGCTGGCCACCGCTCGGGTCGACGGCGTCGAGCGGGCCCGCCGCCAGGCAGAGCAGATCGCCGAGGCTGCCGGGCTCGAGCTCGGCGAGCTGCAGTCGATCAGCGTGAACGTCGACGGCACGGCGCTGCCGTACGCGACGGCGGGTGGGGCCGACGCCGAGGGGCTGCCGCTCAACCCGGGCACCCAGCTCGTCACGGTGAGCATCCGTGCGGTCTACGCAGCCTCCCCGGCCGGGGACGGATGAGTGGGTCTTTGGTCCCGGGCCGGTGGGACCTGCGCCCCTGCACCGGCCAGACAGTCGTCGGTACGTTCCTGGTGTGCTCAGTTCGTCTGTCCCCCAGCCCCGTCGGGCCCGCCTCGCACTGGCCGGTCTCGCCGCCTTGTCACTGACGGTCGCCGCCTGCGCCGACGACCTCTCCGACGCCCCGCCCAGCACGACCACCCCGGCTGCCACCCAGGCTCCCACCACCACCGAGGTCGTGCTCGAGCCACTGGTCGTCGACATCGTCGCCACTGCGCTGAAGACCACGATGCACAGCCAGCTCGCCGGCATGGTGGTCGACGCCGGTCTCGTCGACACGTTGCGTGGCCCCGGGCCGTTCACGGTGTTCGCCCCCACCGACGACGCCTTCGACAAGATCCCTGTCGATGCGCTCCACGGCGTGCAGGACGACCCCGACCTGCTGGCCACCGTGCTCACCTACCACGTGGTGCCCGGCGCCCTGAAGGCGGCCGACCTGCAGCCCGGCAAGCTCACCACCGTCGCCGGCATCGACCTCGAGATCACGAGGGAGGGCGACCAGGTGCTGGTGAACGGCTTCCCGATCGCCGTCGCCGACGTCGAGGCGACCAACGGCATCATCCATGTGATGGGCGACGTGCTGCTGCCTCCCTCCTGACCGCGGCGGGGGGCCGCCCGACGCCCGAGGGCCACGGGGGCCGACGGGGACAGGTGGGGGAGGGAGGGGGCGGGCGGGTCGGCG